>DATGJE010000334.1:0-4092 GCA_035295305.1 Candidatus Acidiferrales bacterium
TCCCACCCACGCCGCCAGCGCAATGGGACTGAACAGCATGTCGTTCAACCGCACCCCGGGATGAAAAATGTCTAGAAATAATCTCATCAGCGGCGGGCTTCCGAAAATGACCAGCGCGCTTGATTGCACGCCCGGCACGACTTTCGAAAGATAAACGCCCGCCGCAAGAATCGGAACAGCAAGAATAAATCCCACAAGCGGTCCAGAAAATCCCACGTCAAACAGAGCTTTGCGATTTAGAATCGGCGAACGAATGCGAATGAACGCACCGAACGTCCCGATCAGCGTCGGCGCCGGAATGAAATACGGATAGCTCGCATCGATTTTGTAATAGCGGCACGCGAAGAAATGTCCGAGTTCGTGCGCCAGCAAAATCCCGATCAGCGTGAACGCAAAAGGAATTCCGGCGAGCAGCAATCGCGGGTGGATTAGAGCTTCCCACGTGGGTGCAAACGGATTTTCCATTCCCGAGAAGGGCGCGCGGTTCTGCGCGAAAGACACGGAAAATTCACGGCCGACCGCGAGAGTCGAAATCAGCGTGAGAACAAAAAGAACCAGCGCGAGAACGAATTTTCTTTTTCGCGGCGGTGCAATCCTCGCCGCGTCCATCCAAAATGGATAGCGGTCGTCAAGCAGCTCGACCGGCTGCTTCCCGTTTCCGTGTCCGTTTCCACTCTCCACTCTACTAGAGTACACGCGCGCGGCGTCGCTCGCCACCCGCCATTACTGAGAGCCCACGCATTGCGTTAGTCGAGGGTTCCTGCGATTGATGTGGAGCGCACGACTTCAGTCTTGCCTCTTGTCCTGGGCGATTTACGAAAGTACAATCCGGCGTGCCTAGGCAATAGTTACTAGGTGGAACCTTCTTCGGATAGCTAAGGAATGTCGTCCGTGAGCCGCCGAATCTTTCACCCCTTGATCGTTTCGTGCTTCCTGGTGGGAGTCTGTATTCTGTGTTCTGCCCTTTGCATGCCAGCGCTCGGATGAACGGCCACCCGAGAACGTCCGCCGGGCAGAAATCTCGCGGCCATGCAGCAAAATTTCAAGAGCAATTGGTTGGTAAAATTTCCGGAGGCGGTAAATTCGAGGATTTGCAAGGTTCAAAGGGTCACGTCGCATGGGTTGAGCAGAAAGCAAGTACCAGCAAATGGATTGTGTACCGCGACGGGCAACAGGTCGGCGGGAAATATGACGGCGTGAAGTACCTGGAGTTCAGCCCCGATGGAGAGCATCTGGCTTTCTTCGGCCAGCGAAATTCGCAATGGCTGCTCGTGCTCGACGGACAGGAGCGTTATCGGTCGTTCGCGGATGTCACGCCACTTGTGTTCGAGCCGCACGGCCCTTCCTGGGCCTACGGCGCGTGTTTCATGAAGGAAGTCTGTACGATGATTGCCGGGGGGCATCCAGCAGATATGCCCCGTGAAGACTATGAACAAGTAACCCCTCCGCAATATAGCTTAGACGGTAAGCGCCTCGGTTTTTTGGTGCAGTTCAATGGAAAATGGACGGCTATTGTTGACGGCAAGACGCTCGGACGGCCAGTGGACGATTATTCGTGTCTGGGATTCAGTCCAGACTCCGTGCATTTTTTTGCATGCGGCAAGAGAAAGAAACTTGGCTGGACATACTTCGTTGATGGCGTGCCCGGACCCTATTTTGCGCAACTCGGTCCCATCGTCTTTAGCAATGACGCTAGGCATTACCTATATGGCGGATCGGGTATGCAGTTTGGATTCGCAAAAAATCACACGACCGGCGCGATGGTGCTCGATGGTAAGGAAGGGGAAACATTCCAAGGTAGTGGAATGACGGGCGAATGGACGATTCTTCTTGACGCCTCGATGGTAGCAGGCGAGGCGTACGGCGGTGGATTCTTTGCTCCTGTTTTGTTTTCTCCTGGCTACTTGATATCGGGGCCGGGAGTTTTGTCGGCGAACTTGAACGGTGTGTCTGACCCAGTGTTTGACCAAGATGGAAATCCGGTTTATGCCGCGCGTCTTGGAAAAGATAATGTCGTTGTATTCGATGGCGCCAAATCAGGCCAGCGTTTCGATGATGTAGTAAGCGACGTAGTCTTTACTGACGACGCTTTGCATTCTGCCTATGTTGCATTGCGCGGCCGGGAATTTGTTGAGGTTCTTGATAACCAGCCGGGAAAGGCCGTCCCACTCGACGATTCGCCCCAGCGCGCTCAACCCCGCAAGCCAGACCCAACCGATTTGAACGCGACCCCCGGCGGTGATGAGCCTCTTCCGCCGCCGATACCAAAAGCTTCTATTGGTTGGACTGAATTGACCCCGCATGCAACGCACTTCGCATATGAAATCGTCAAGCGAGGAATAAGACCCTACGCCGGCGCGACGTTGCGCGCCCAGCGCACTGTCGTGCTGGATGGCCAGCCGGGGAAGAAATACAACGCGCTCGGCATCTCGCTTTTGCGGTTCAGCAAGGACGAAAAACACTACTGCTACACAGTCTATGGCGCTTCAGGCAAACGAGGACTGGTCGTCGTCGACGGCCAGGAAAGCAAGCTCTATGACAACTTGACTGAGGCACAGTTCGATCCCGGGGACAATGGAATAATCTGCTTTGCCCGTGACGGAAAGAAAATCCTCCGCATTACGCTCCCGCTTAACTGATCGGCCTCCCGTTTAGAGCGTTTGGAGTTCTTTTCCTGGTTTGAAGCGCACGGCTTTGCCGGGCTGGATGTTTACTTGCTGGCCGGTGCGGGGATTGCGGCCGATGCCGGTCTTGCGCGGTTTCACGTTGAAGACGCCGAAGCGGCGGAGCTCGATGCGTTCGCCGCGGCCAAGAGCGTTCTTTAGCGCCTCGAAAACCGTTTCGACGGCCTGCTCCGCTTTGGTGCGCGGAATATTCGTTCGCTGAACCACGGCGTTCACGATATCAAGTTTTATCATAGCGGACCTCTCTCCAGTCGAAGCGTATGCTAGATGGCGCGTTGCGGGTTGTCAAGCCGCGCCCTGTGTAATAAGATGCCGCGCCTTTTAGAATTGGAACGCACTGGGAGGATGGAATGAGCGTGAAGCCGGATCGCTGGATCACGAAGATGGCGCGCGAGCACAAAATGATCGAGCCCTTTTCGGACCGGCAGGTGCGCGAGGGAGTCATCAGCTATGGCGTCTCCTCGTATGGATATGACATACGCGTGGCGGACGATTTCCGCATTTTCACGAATGTGAATTCGACGACCGTCGACCCGAAGAATTTCGACGCGCGCTCGTTTGTGGAATTCAAAGGGCCGGTGTGCATCATTCCGCCGAATTCGTTCGCGCTGGGACGCTCGGTGGAGTATTTCCGGATTCCGCGCAATGTGCTGACGCTGTGCGTGGGGAAATCCACGTACGCGCGCTGCGGAATTATTGTGAACGTGACTCCGTTCGAGCCGGAGTGGGAAGGCTTCGTGACGCTCGAGATCAGCAACACGACGCCGCTCCCCGCGCGAATTTACGCGAACGAAGGATTGTGCCAGGTGATTTTTTTCGAGTCGGACGAAGAGTGCGAAGTTTCGTACAAAGACAAAAAAGGGAAGTACCAGTCGCAACAGGGAATCGTCCTGCCGCGCTTATAATTCGCGCGCGGAGGATACGCCGAGAACCGCACCCTTAAACATCAAAGGGTGCGCCACCCACTACCAAATTCCAAGGAATGCATCCGTTAGCATGCGCCAACCTCCGTCTACCGATTCGGCTGTACTCTCGAGAAACTTGTAAGTCTGCCGGCAAAGGGTTCGAAAGTCATCGAATATTCCACGCTTTGGCCATTTGGTTTTGCCGCCTTCATCTCAACTTGCCAAAAAAGGAGGGCGAAGGATCCAATGTGATCCTTGGTAGTAAGTTGAAACTCGGCGGATTCGACTTGCAGTGGTCCGAGGAACTTTTCGAGTTCACCAACGGGAATCACGCTTAGAAGAGCTGTCTTGTCGTTTGGCCCGTACTTGGCACCGGCTTCTTTTAGCGTCCGGACAATGAGAGGGTCGGGCCACTCTGGGTGCGCTTGGATGCGACTGCGCAGCGTCTTGTTCAGCGAATCCTTCGTGATTGCTGGCCCTTCAACGTTCATATGAGTGATTCG
>DATGJE010000335.1:0-8878 GCA_035295305.1 Candidatus Acidiferrales bacterium
CCGGCAAGCCTGCGAGCCACAAACTGCATTCTTTCGTCCATGACCGAACACTCCTTCCAAGGCATCTCCCCCTCCCTATTACAGGAGGAAGTGTTACCTATGTGTTCGGTACAATGTGTTACCTATGTCTCAGGCCGCTCAATTCTGCTCCGGCGTCGTACAATCGCAATTCCGTGGTCTTCAGGAGGCTTCATGGTTCGCACTAAGAAAACTGTTGTGGAGGCCGTCGCTGCCCTTGCACGCCGCGGAGGTTTCGAGCCGAGAATGGCAAAAACCACCGCGAAAATTGCGCACGTCATTGGCCGCGAAATTCTCGATTCGCGCGGCAATCCCACCGTCGAAGCCGACGTGATCCTCGCGAGCAACCAACGCGGTCGCGCCGCCGTTCCTTCCGGAGCGTCAACAGGTGAGCACGAGGCTGTCGAATTACGCGACGGCGACAAATCGCGCTACCTCGGCAAGGGCACGCGCAAAGCCGCGGAAAACATCAACGGCCCTATCGCGCAAGCTGTCACGGGCATGGACCCGCGCGATCAGAAAGCGCTCGACCGCAAGATGCTCGACGCGGACGGCACGCCGAATAAATCGAAATTCGGCGCGAACGCCATTCTTGCCGTCTCCATGGCCGCCGCCCGCGCCGCCGCAAACGAAAGAGGCCTGCCGCTCTACGAATATCTCGCGCACTTCTCGAGCGTCAATTCCGCCAACACGCTTCCCGTCCCCATGATGAATATCCTCAACGGCGGTGCGCATGCGGACAATTCTGTCGACGTGCAGGAGTTTATGGTCATGCCCATTGGCGCTCCGAATTTTCACGAGGCGCTACGCTGGGGCGTCGAGGTGTTTCACTATTTGAAAGCGGTGCTGAAGAAGAACGGCTATTCGACTGCCGTTGGTGACGAGGGCGGATTCGCCCCCAATCTGAAGTCCAACGAAGAGGCGCTCGAACGCGTCCTTGAAGCCATCACCGCCGCTGGCTACAAACCCGGCGAGCAAATCGCCATCGCCCTCGATCCCGCCGCGAGCGAGTTCTACGATCAAGGCGCGAAGAAATATACCTTCAAGAAATCCGATAAGTCGCAGCGCACCTCCGAACAAATGGTGGAATTTTGGGCCAACTGGGTCCGGCAGTATCCCATCGTTTCCCTCGAAGACGGGATGGCCGAACAGGATTGGGAGGGATGGCGACTGCTGACGAAAACTCTCGGCAGTAAACTTCAATTAGTCGGCGACGATATTTTCGTCACTAATCCGCAAATTTTCGCGCGCGGCATCGAGAAGAAGATCGCCAACGCGATTCTCATCAAGCTGAATCAGATCGGCAGCGTTACAGAGACCGTCGACGCCATTGAAATGGCGCGCAAGGCCGGCTACACCTCCATTGTCTCGCACCGCTCCGGCGAAACCGAAGACACCTTCATCTCCGATTTCGTCGTCGCCATGGGTACCGGCCAAATCAAGACTGGTTCTGCGTCGCGCACCGACCGCATCGCCAAGTACAACCAACTTCTCCGCATCGAAGAAGAGCTGGGCGCAAGCGCCAAGTTTCCCGGACGAAACGCGCTGTCCCGCAAGTCATAATCGGCGTAAAACTGAACACGCTTCGATGTGGTACCAGGACTATGTACCCACGCACGAAATTCTGTTAATTCATAGGCTTCTGGAACCACCACAGGGCTCCCTCCCGTGCTAGTCTGAGCTAGGCTTCTTTTCCAGGGTAGGCATGAAACTAGCTAAATCCACTTGGGTGATCATTGCGGCTTGGGTCGTGTTCGTCGGCGGGTTCGCGGCCGTGTCTCTCGTCACGCCCCAGGGCAACGCGCGCACAGCCTTCGCGGACATCGTTCTCTGCATCGTGCCGCTTTTCGCCAACGCCTGCCTGCTGTGGAACGCTTCTTCCGCTTACCGGCGGCAAAACAATTTCTGGATGCTACTGGCGTTTGGCTGCACCCTGTGGCTCGCTGGCCGGCTGGTCGCGACCTACCAGGGATTGGTGCTCCACACCACCCCTGGCAGGCTCTCTGTCGTGGACATCATATTCTTTCTGCACACGGTTCCGTTGATGGCCGCACTCGCTCTGCTGCCCCATGCCCGGAAGATGCGCGAAACTCTGCGTTATGGCTACCTTGACCTTCTGCTGCTCGCTGTGTGGTGGACCTTCCTGTATTTATTTATGGCCGTCGCTTGGTCGCAAGACCCAACACACACGGGTCTGGATCGCATGCGCGACCTGCAAATCTACGCGCTGGCAAACCTCGTATTTCTCGGGGGTACCGGGATCCTGGCTATTCGCACCAAACGAGGATGGCGAAAGGTCTACGCAAACCTGTTTGGCGCGACCGCGACATATGTCTTCGGCATCGTGGTGGCGGTGATTTTGGCCACGCGGGGCAGGCTCGATTTAGGCGGATTGGTCACCCTCCCAATTATTGTCGCGTTTGTATGGTTCGGGACGGCGGGGATCGTGGCGCACCGTGTCGCACCGTCACCGGAGGCAGGCGAGGATTCACCGCGGCGCGAATCACAGTGGCCCGCGCAGCTCGCTATCCTGTGTATTCTGTCCATGCCAGTAATGGCCGTTTGGAGCGCCTTTTTTAGTCACGCGCCTGCGCCGGTCAGGAATTTCCGCCTGATGCTGACCCTGGTCACTATCATCGTCGGTGCAAGTCTTGTTTTCCTGCGCCAGCAACTGGTGGACCGCGAACGATTGAGCCTGATGAAAGGCTTGCAGGATTCACTGGAGCACTTGAAGCGATTGCAAATGCAGTTCGTGCAAGCGGAGAAACTCGCGTCGCTCGGCCAATTGGCCGCAGGCGCAGCGCATGAAATTAATAACCCGCTTACGGCGATTCTCGGCTATGCGGAATTGATTCAAACCGACGCCACCGCCAGCGAACGTTCGCGCACGCTCGGAGAAAAAATCCGCGAGCAGGCTCGCCGGACTAAGGTGCTGGTGACGAACTTGCTCAGTTTTGCGCGCCAGGTCCCCACGGAAAAGCAATTGCTCGATTTGAAATCTGTCGTCAACAGCGCCATTGAGCTGCGCCAGCTCGATCTGCGTGACAAAAAGATCCGCATCGATTTGGACAATCCAGCCGTCCTTCCGGCCGTGCGTGGCGACCCCAATCAACTGCTGCAAGTCTTCTACAACCTGATTAACAACGCCGTCGATGCGATGGAAACGGTGGGCGGCGGAGTATTGACCGTGCGCATGCGTACCGAACGCGGCAGCGTGGTGCTCGATTTTTCGGACTCCGGGCCAGGATTGCGCGACCCCGAGCGTGTATTCGATCCCTTTTACACCACAAAACCCGTGGGAAAAGGAACGGGCCTCGGGTTAAGCATTTGCTATGGCATCGTTCAGGAACACGGTGGACAGATTTTCGGATTCAATCGCGCGGAAGGCGGATGCACGTTCCGCGTGATCCTGCCGGCGGTGCTCGCGCTGTTCCCGCAATTGGCCGGCACTACTCCTGCTAACACCCGGTAGAACGGTTTCATTCCACGCCGGCTTCGTCCCACTCGCCCCTTGTGTTAGATTCGTCTGCCATGTGGGCGGAACCCGCAATCGTGACCGAAGGTTTGACGCGGCGTTTCGGCGACCTGGTCGCTGTGGACAACGTGAACTTGCGCGTGGACGCCGGCCAATTCTTTGGCTTTCTTGGGCCGAACGGCGCCGGCAAGTCCACGATGATCAAGATGCTCACGGGATTGCTCGCTCCATCCGCGGGCAATGCACGCATTCTCGATCTCGATCTCACCGAACACTCGGTCGAAGTCAAAGCCAGCATCGGCGTCGTTCCCGAGGGCCTCGCGCTCTTCGGCCGCCTCACTGCCTCTGAATACTTGAACTTCGTCGGCCGCATGTACGGTCTGGATCGCGCCACCACCGCGCAGCGAACTCAGGAGCTCCTCGAATTCATGCAGCTCGCCGACCGCCCCAAGACTCTCATCACCGACTTTTCCCACGGCATGCAGAAAAAATTAGCCATGGCAGCCGCCGTGATTCACGGTCCGAAAATTCTCTTCCTCGACGAACCCTTTGAAGGCGTCGACGCCATCGCCGCGGGCACCTTGAAAACCATGCTTCAGCGAATGATCGCTCGTGGTGCTACCATTTTCCTCACTTCGCACGTCCTTGAAATTGTCGAACGCCTTTGTAGCCACGTCGCCATCATTTCCAAAGGTAAACTGGTCGCGCAAGGCTCGCTTGAAGAATTGCGCGCCGGCATCGAAGCTCGCCAGGGAGTCTCCGCGTCCGCCGACGGCAAGCTCACCCTCGAACAAATTTTCCTCGACATTGTCGGCGGCTCGCGCGAAACCGGACGGGAGCTCACTTGGCTGGGATAAACCAAATCCCAGGCGTGCCCCAGCAAATTCGCTTCGTTGCCCATCTCCGCTGGCTGCTTTTCAAGAACTCCCTTCGCAACATCAAGGGGCGCCTCGAAGCCGTCTCCGCAGGCATTCTGTGGGTGATGATGAGCGGCCTCGTTTTCGGCGGCGGCGTCTTCATGGGCATTGCCGCCTATTTTCTTGTCGCTGCTGGCCGGTGGACATGGCTAGCTGGATTGATGTGGATCGTTTTTCTCTTCTGGCAGATTTATCCGATTTTCGCCGCTTCCGTTAGCGTGCAGTTCGATTTTGCCAACCTGCTTCGATTTCCTCTTCGCTTCAGCAGTTTTTTTGCATTGAGCCTCATCTATGGACTGTTCGATCCCGGCGCGGTCGCCTCTCTTGTCTGGCTCTTCTCGATGTGGATCGGCCTCAGCATCGCTCGTCCCGCCATGCTCGGTTGGGGATTGATCGTTCTGCTTATCTTTGCCGCCATGAACCTTTTCTTCGGCCGCATGCTGCTCGCCTGGCTCGAGAAATGGCTGGCGCGCCGCCGCACCCGCGAAATCCTCGGATTCATCTTCATCCTCATCATCATTTCTTTCCAACTTATCGGGCCCACGATCCAGCACTTCGAGCATCATCACTCACAACTGCCGAACGGCTGGCTCCTCGCTCTGCTGCCTGTCGCCCATGCTCTGCCACCGGGCCTTGCTGGCCGCTCGTTGCAATTTGGCCTCAGCGGAAATTTGCTGCACGCCTCGTATTTGCTCTTCTTCTTGTTGCTCTACGCTGCTGCATTCTTGTGGCTTCTGCGTGTCCGCCTCGCGGCGCAATTCCGCGGAGAGAATCTGAGCGAAACTTCCGCCGCCGCGGCCCCGGCTCCGGTTCGCACGCGCGGAGTCGCTTCCCCTGCCGCCGCAACGTCCTGGGAAATCCCCGGACTTTCGCACTCTATCGCCGCCGTCTTTGAAAAAGAGATTCGCTACGCCTTTCGGAGCGGCCCGATGCTCCTCAACCTGATCATCCCCGCACCCTTGGTCGCCCTTCTGGGCTTCTCATTTCGCCAGCAAGGCGCCTTCCGCCATCTCCCTCTTCAAATGGTGTTTCCTGTGGCGATCGCCTACGTTTTCCTCATTATCCAGATCAACTCCGTCTTCAATTCCTTCGCCTATGAAGGCACCGGCATTCAATTCATGCTTCTCGCGCCCGTGCGTTTTCGCGACGTCCTCCTTGGCAAGAACCTGTTTGTCGCGATTGTCACTATCGTCGAAACGTTTTTGGTCTGGATTGTCGTCGCTTGGATGTTCGCAACGCCTTCCCTGGAGATTTCCGTCGCAACGTTGGCTGCGTTGCTCTACGCTTCGCTTGCCAATTTCGCCATCGGTAACATTCTTTCCGTCTGCTACCCGCGCCGCCTCGAATTCGGCGTTTTCCGCCAGAAAAAACAAGCCGGCGTCACCATGATTGTCGCGCTCATCGCCCAAGCTGTCCTCGTCGGCCTAGGCGGCACCGTTTTGGCACTCACACGAGCCTTTCATCGTCCCGCCCTCGCTGTGCCAATTTTTCTCGTCTTCGCCATCATCGCCGCCATCGGTTATCGCGTCAGCCTCAGCCGCATCGACGGCTTGGCCATGAGCCATCGCGAAACGCTCACGGCAGAGCTTTGTCGCGCGGAGTAACCGGCCGCTGGCGAATGTCATGGATGGACGTCATGAGCGGCGAGTATTTCCCTTAGTCGGTCGATGGGCAACGCTTCGACGACATGGCCGTCACGCCCGCGCACAGTCGTTGCGCGCAGCAGCGAGTTATCGATGGCCTCCTCTGTGGCCTCGCCCGCAGCTTCGAAGAGCGGCGACAGAGACTCCTCGGACAGTAATCGGACGGGCGCCGAGATTTTTGCATCGGCTGCGACTCGATTTGTCGTCGAGAACGCGATCACGAAATCACCGCTGCCATTGCTGCCCGAAGAGCCCGCGCGGGCCAAGCCAAGAATCGCGCGCTTGGCGAGTCGCTGCAATTGGCGCGCATCGAGAGGCGCATCCGTTGCAACCACAATCATGCAAGAGCCGTCGGCGGAATTGCGCTTTTCGTCGCGGTCGGCGGTTGCAAGTTTCGGCAGCTGGAGCTCGCGGTAAACCGGCACGCCGGCAATCGTGAGATTCCCTCCGAAATTTGTTTGTACCAGCACTCCGACGGTGTAACCGCCGGCCTCCACCGGAAGATGACGCGAGCTTGTCCCGATTCCGCTTTTCCATCCGAAAGCCACCGTTCCCGTGCCCGCACCCACTGTGCCTTCTTCGACGGCGCCGTCGTTTGCGGATTCGAGCGCACGACGCACGTCTTCCGCTTTTACGTGGCGCCCGCGAATGTCGTTGAGCCACCCGTCATTCGTCTCTCCCACAACGGGATTGATCGAGCGCACGTCTTGATTCCCGGGAAGCGCGAGCATCCAGTCCGTGAGCGCGGCCGCAGCGTCCCACACGCTCAGCGTATTGGTAAGCAGGATGGGCGTTTCAATCTGGCCGAGTTCGTTGACCTGCGTCGAGCCGACGAGTTTGCCGAACGCGTTGAACACGTAAACCGCTCCGGCAACTTTTTCCTGAAACATATTGCCGGGATGCGGAAAGATAGCAGTTACTCCCGTGCGAACATCCTCGCCTTGAACGATGGTCGCTTGTCCGACCCGCACGCCAGCCACATCGGTAATCGCATTTAACGGACCCGGCTCGTAAATGCCAGGATGAATGCCAAGATCGCGCGCGCGCGGCCGCGAATTGGGCACATTGCTGTGCGGCACCTGGGCGCATGCGGCCGGTGCAATCAACACGATCGTTACCAACGTAACAGCGAGCGTGAGCAGGGCAAAAATTTGTCGCATGGCAGCCTCCCTGCGAATTGTACGTCGACAGATGAACCCTTCACGGATTTTTGCAAGTCTCCCGCACGCCTGCAACAACAGCCGCAGCATAACTGAAAGTGTTGCGGCGCACTCGCGCGTGCGTTACATTCGCCGCTTCGCTTCGTGCGTTAATTGCTTCGAATCCTGCACGCCGCGGAAAGACGAACGCGAAAGCAAGAAGTCAAACCAGGAGAACGTCCAGCCATGATGAAGCGTATACCTCTGATAGCTTGCATTCTAATTCTTGCAGCGAGCGCAGCGCCCACATTTGCCCAGAGTGGCGCGCAAACGCCGAACGATTCCAACGGAACGAGCAAAGTGGCGGGCTCGGTAACGCAGGACATGAAGGAATTCGTCGAAACGCCTGCCATTCCAGGTTACGAAGCAGACCTCGCCGCCAAAATTCGCGCGAGGCTGAAGGCCTTATCGCCGACGACAGACAATCTGGGCGACGTAATCGTGACGCTGGGCAGCGGCGGCCCGAAGCGCTTGCTCGTGGCGCCGATGGACGAGCCTGGATATGTCGTCAGCAACATCACCGAAGACGGCTACATTCAGCTTCAGCGCTTGCCTCAATTTGGCGAATTGCCCATGTTCAACGAACTTTATTCCGCGCAGCCCGTCGAAATCCAGGCGCCCTCGGGAAAATGGATTAACGGCGTGGTGGCAGGGCTTTCCGTGCATCTATTGCCGGGACGTCTCCATCCACCTGATCCCGCGGACATTGAAAATATGTGGGTGGATGTCGGCGCAACCTCGGCGGCTCAAGTGAAGCGTGTGGGGGCCGACCTGTTGAGCCCGGTTGCAATCGATCGCACGTTCTACAGCTTGGATTCGAATTTTTACGCATCGCCAGCCATCGGCGACCGCTTTGGCGATGTTGCGCTCGTGGAATTGTTGCGCCGATTGGACGTATCGAAATTGAACGGTACGCTGGTCGTGGCATTCGTGGCCCAACAATGGGCCGGCGCACGCGGCCTGGAACGCGTGCTCGATGCCGTGCAGCCTGACGAATTGATTTACGTTGGACGGCTCACGGCGAGCCCGCCCATCCCCACTGAGCCAACACTTCATCGCGGGCCGCGCCGCGACATGGGCAGCGGCGTCCTTGTGGGCGAACAAGATCCCAACGCGAAATTTTCAGGATTGACCGCTGACCTGAAAAAAATCGCGGAAGAAAATGAAATTCCCATCGAACAGGATTATTCCGCAGCGCTGATGCCGCGCAGTTATTTGCCAGCGCCAAAAACTCCCTCGCGCGCCGCCCATCTCGCGATTGCCACGGACTGGCCGGATACGCCCGTGGAAATCATCAGTACGCATGATTTGCAAAATCTCATCGATTTGCTCGAAGCTTACGTGCAAGGCTCCGTAACAAGAGTTGGTTATGGTGAGGGCGAAAGCGTAGACGACTTCAGCCACTTTGCCTCGCCGCCAACAAACGAACAAATCCTTTCGCGCCTCGTCGAAACCTATGGCGTGAGCGGTCACGAAACCCTTGTGCGCGAAGCTGTAAAGCAACTCCTCCCAAAATGGGCGAAAACCGAAACTGACGACGCTGGCAACTTAATTCTTCACGTGGCCAGCGCGCCGGCCAGCGCTCACGCACCGAAAATCATGGTCGTCGCCCACACGGACGAAATC
>DATGJE010000336.1:0-21921 GCA_035295305.1 Candidatus Acidiferrales bacterium
AACCAGCAGATTCGTTGTGGGGATCGTTAAGCCCAAACCGAGTCCGAATAAGGTGACGGAGATCAGCCCGACAATCCACGTGACGAAGCCGAGCGCGGCGACGCCGATGCCCATCAACCCAAATCCCGCCACGAGCGAAGGACGAAAACCGCGGCGCGTGAGAATCACGCTGGAAAGCAGCACGCCCGCCATCGAGCCGGCGAACTGCGCGGTGAACAGCAGGCCCGCGTGCATGTCGTCAAGCTGCCAGCGCGCCGTGAGGAAGGGAAGCACCGGCCCTAGGAGCGTCGTGACCATCCCCGTGGCGACGAAGCCGCTGTAGAGGTAGCCCACCGAAGTGCTCGCAGAACCGGTGGCTTTAGGTAATTTCGAGGCAGGCATTTTTAATCGACGCGGAAAATTGTTGCGGATGCCGCATCGTAATTGTCGGGAGAACCCATCGTGTTTTTCAGCGGCGAATTAGCGGCGCACTGAGCCAGTGGATTCGCGGATGATGAGTTCCGGTTCCACGCGGATGGCTTTCGGATGTCGGATATTTTTCGGATTCGCAATTCTTTTCAACAAAGTCTCCGCCGCGATCTCGCCCATTCTGCGCAACGGCTGGCGAATTGTCGTCAAACTGGGATTCTGAAACGCAGCGCTTTGAATATCGTCAAAGCCAATCACGGAAATATCTTCCGGGACTTTGCGGCCGTTCTCTCGAATGGCGCGAATTGCGCCGATTGCAGCCACGTCATTGAACGCGAAAAGCGCCGTGAATTCTTCGCCGGAGGCGAGCAGTTGCTTCGTCACTTCATATCCGAGCACGGGCGATGACGAAACGCCTTCGAGTTCGCCGGTAAGCTTTGAATTTACCGGCAGGCCAAGCTCATTCGACACTTCCTCAATCGCGCGCCAGCGGGGCTCCGTGTCCGAGCTGAAACTTTGCCCGCGGATGAAAGCAATCTTGCGATGGCCCACATCGAAAAGATATTTCAACGCGAGCCGCGCCGCGTGCGGATGATCCAGAATGATGTTTGTCACGCCCTCGACGGCGCGGTGTCCTGAAACCGAAACCACCGGCACGGGCAGCGAATGTTCGCTCGGCGTATCAACCGCGATAATTCCTTCAACGGCGCGTTCGAGCAGAATCTTCGGATACTCCTCTTTCAAATTCGCGCGATGCCGGTGGCTCACGACAAAATAAAAATATCCTTCCTCGAGGAGATGTTCCTCAATCCCGCTCAACACCAATGCGCCATAGCCTTCGCCGATTTCCGGAACGACCACTCCAACGGTGAACGTGCGTTGGTGCCGCAAGGAGCGCGCCACGAAATTCGCGCGGTAATTCAGCCTTTTTGCCTCGGCGAAGATTCGGTCCTTGGTTCGATTCGGGATGGAACGAGCGGCCGGCCTGCGATTAATCACCAGAGACACGGTTGCCGGCGCGAGTCCCAGGCCTTCCGCCAGCGATTTCAAGCTGACCGGCTGATTCGGCGACAGAGAAGAGGAAATGTGCGATCCCGCAACTTTCTTGCGCAACATGCGCGGAGT
The DNA here is from genome assembly GCA_035295305.1 of Candidatus Acidiferrales bacterium. GTDB lineage: Bacteria > Acidobacteriota > Terriglobia > Acidiferrales > UBA7541 > DAHUXN01. The sequence goes on from DATGJE010000336.1 coordinate 1,534, forward strand.
TTCCCACAAGCGAACGCGCATAGCAAGCAGCGAAGACATTCTCGGCGCGAAAAAATTAATCGGTCTTCAGGGAGCCTTTAATCCGGGGGCATTCAACCGGTGTTCACAAGTGCGCAGTATTCCTGTAGTGCCAAAATGTTCTTGACACAAGATAAAAATTGGCGCTAGATGCCCATCGGGGCCTAGAAAATCGATTTAGTATGCGAATTCTGAACGTCAGAGGGTTCGTCTTCCAAGAAGTGTTGAGTGCAACTGAGAGGAGATTGAAGATGCGTCTGCGATTCCGTCATTTTCTGTTTATAGCTGTGATGCTATTGATTGTTGGATCTTCGCGTCCCGCATGGGCGCAGTACAACGCCGGCATTCAAGGCACGGTGACGGATAATTCGGGCGCTGCCGTGCCGAATGCGAAAATCACCGTGACGAACCAGGCAACGAATGTCTCCACGCAGACGACGACGTCGGCGTCCGGCTTCTATCAAGTTGGCCAACTGCCCCCCGGCAATTACACGGTCATTGTGGAAGCGACAGGATTCCAAAAGAATCAGACCAGTGACGTCCTGGTTCTCGCCGAGCAAATTCGCGGCGTGAATATCTCGCTGCAGGTCGGCCAAGTGACGCAGACGGTCACCGTGAACGGCTCGACGACCCCTTTGCTGCAAACTGAGAACGCCACCATTTCGGGAACGCTGACGTCGCAGGAAGTGCAGCGGCTGCCTTCTTTTGGGCGCGATCCCTACGAACTTCTGCGTCTGGCACCGGGCATTTTCGGGGACGACGCTCGCAGTGGACTTGGTCTTTCGGTAGGGTTTCCAAACGGGCCGGGCGCCAATTCAGGTACCGGCGGACCGGGCGGTTCGAACACGGCCATTTATCAAACGGAAAATCAGGAATCCATAAGCGCCAATGGCCAGCGCATTACTTCCAACGATTACATGGTCGACGGAGTCAGCGTCAACAGCCTTCAGTGGGGTGGCGCTGCCGTGATCACGCCGAGCGTCGAATCTGTGCAGGAAATCACCGTAATCTCGAATGATTATGACGCGGCGGATGGGCGCAATTCTGGCGCGCACATAAAGGTCGTTACTAAGGCCGGTACGAATCAGTTCCACGGTGCTGGTTTCTTCCAGTATCAGACGCCCGGCCTGAACGCCTACAACAAATATAATGGCTATAATTTCGGACCAAACACCTACAACCCTACTGTCCGCGATCAGAATGCTTACCGGCAATTCGGCGGAAATTTCGGTGGCCCAATCGTTAAAAACAAGCTGTTTTTCTTCTTCAACTACGAAGGGCTCCGCGACAGCAACACTACCTACCAGAATCAGTGGGTGGATACGCCCCAATTTGATTCTTTGATTGCAACCTACAGTCCGAACACTCCGATATCAACCACGCTTGGCGATCCGGGAGTTAGGCCACGCGTGAACCAAGTTCTTACAGCTTCCTGCGCTAACTTCCCGATTCCGTGCCAGGTGGTGGGAAACGCAGTGAATGTCGGTTCGCCCACCGGGACTTATGGGACGTATCTCAGCGGCTCCGCCCAGGGCACTTGTCCGAACAACATTCAATGCGGGGCGGGACTGACAAGCGTTCCCGAATTCGAATTCGCCCAAATCTCCGTACCACAGACGACCAGTGGTAATCAATACAACGCGCGGGTAGATTACGATATGGGTCGGAACATTTTCTCCGCGAACGCCTTCTTAACAAAATATAATCAGTTCTCCGCGAACGCCAGCGCCCAGAGCCGCCCGATGGCCGACTACAATTCCGACCGCTTTACTCCGTCCGGTTTTCTCGGTTGGATATTCAACGTTTCTCCAACGACAGTAAACGAAGCCCGTTTCAATTTCACGCGCTGGGCTTTCAACGAGATCGCCTCGAATCCGCAAATCAACTGGGCGATTCCACGCACGGAAATTGAGGCCTCGCTTCCTTTCGGACAGCGCGTCGTCTATGGCGCCGCTCAGGGCGACACCTCTCCAGGAGTCTACGCGGAGAACACTTTCGCTTTCCGGGATGTTCTGTCCATGGTCCATGGCCAGCACGCGTTTCATTACGGATTCGAGGCAGTTCGCTTGGAAGATAATGACGATCTCCTGGGAGGCGGCCGTCCGGACATCGTTTTTCATCAGCCTTGGAATTTTGCCAATGGAACTCCTGTTTACGAGGCAATCGAAGTGAATCCCGTGACGGGTGCGGCTCCCAGTTTCGCCCGCGCCTACCGCGAATCGCAATATGGTATTTTCTTTCAGGACGACTGGAAGTTCCGACCCAATCTAACCGTAAATCTCGGCCTGCGCTGGGATTATGACACTCCTCCCACCGACGCCAACAACCAGCTCGCAAATGTCCTGCCCGGCCCGAGTCCTGTCACGGGTCTTCAGGATGCGGTGGCGATCAATCCGCATCAAATGTATAATGCCGATCATCACAATTTTGGTCCCCGGATTGGGTTTGCCTGGAGTCCCACGCGTTTCGAGTCGAAGGCCGTTCTTCGCGGAGGCTTCGGCATCGCCTACGATAGCTACGACGCCAACTCCTTCGACAACACGCGCAACGATCCACCGTTCGTCGCCAATTACGGAATTTGCTGCGGCGGGCCGGGGGCTTCGGTCAATTCGGATTTCCTCTACGCCTTGGGAACGAACCCGCGGTCGCCGGAGAGTTTCCCGGCGAACTCCGCATTGGCGCTTGGCCTCGACCCTACTACGAAATTTCCGATCATCGGACCCGGCGGCAGTGCGCCGAACGTGTACGGCAATCCTCAGAACTTTCCGAACCCATATATCTACTTGTATTCGCTCCAGGTTCAGTACGCGTTGCCCGCCAACTGGGTCGCCACCGTGGGATACCAGGGCAGCAGCAGCCACGGTCTCTTGCGGATTAAGAACCTTCAGTACTTCTATCAAAAACCCAGCCCGCTCATCGGTGCGGTGTTTCAATTTACTCCCGACACAAATGCGAACTTCAACGCGCTCATTACTGAAGTCAAGCGCAACTTCCACAATGGAGTCTTGGTAGATTTGCTTTACACCTATAGCAAATCGATCGACGAGGTTTCTTCGGAAGGTCCTGGGTATGGCACCAATCAGACTTATCCAACTGTACTGTCAACCGAGCGGGGTCCCTCGGACTACGATGCGACACATAACCTACGAGTGGTTGGTCTTTATGACCTCCCGATCTTCAGAGGGCGTACCGACTGGGAGGGCAACGTTCTGGGAGGCTGGGAATTGAATGGAGACTTCCAATTCCACTCGGGATTTCCTTGGACGCCAGTTGCGACGAACAACTGTAATCTGCTGCTGGGCGCGGCAACGATCTGCCCACTCCGCCCGATTGGAGTTTTTGCCGCTCCGGGCAACAATCATGCCACGAGCGCTTTTTTGCCGCCTGTCTCAAGTTCAAATTATCCGAACGGCTCAACCGCCTACTACAACGTAACGGCCTCGGGTTTTCCGGGGTTTAACCGAAATAGCCAGCGGGGTCCCCGTTTCAGCCAATTCGATTTCAGCGTCGTTAAGAACTTCGGTTTGCCCTCGATGAGGTTCATCGGGGAATCAGCGAAGATTCAGTTGCGTATGAATCTCTACAATGCCTTCAACAAGCTAAATCTTGCGCCTTTTACCTTCCAGAGCCAGTCAACAACGGTCGCCTATGGCAACAATTGCTCGGGCTCGCCAGCGGTTTGTACGCCAGCCGCCAATCCGAATTTCGGGATTGCAACTGCTGGTCTCGCTGGCCGGACAATGGAACTGGAAGGCCGGTTCGTCTTCTAGCGCCACTTGGAACTGTCAGGCGCGCGGGGATAGTCCCATTTCCGGTCCCCGCGTATCTGACCCAATATTCCCGCGAGGCTCTTTGGCATGAAGCGGACAAAACTACTTTTGTCTCTGTCACTGTTGCTCTGGGTGCATCCGCTTGTGGCTGCGCCCCAGGGCGCCAACGCAACCGAAATCGTTACGATTGACGCGAAGGCCACAGCAAAGCCCTTCCCGCATTTTTGGGAGGAGATGTTTGGGTCTGGGCGCGCGACGCTGACGTTGCGTGATAGCTACCGTCGGGATATGCGCGCGGTGAAAGAGATCACGGGCTTTCAGTACGTTCGTTTTCACGACATTTTGGATGACAGCGCCGGCGTCTACAGCGAAGACAAAGACGGCAACCCGATTTACAACTTTTCTTACGTCGACCAGATCTACGACGGGCTACTGGCCAACGGCGTGCGTCCGTACGTTGAACTGAGCTTTATGCCAAGCAAGCTAGCAGCCACGCCAATTGTGCACCAGCCCTTTTGGTATCAACCAATCGTTTCTCCGCCAAAGGATTGGGCTCGTTGGGACGATTTGATTCGGCACTTCGCCCAGCATCTGATCGACCGCTATGGAATCGAGGAAGTTTCCCACTGGTATTTCGAGGTTTGGAACGAACCGAATATTGACTTTTGGGCTGGTGATCCCAAGCAACCGACTTATTACGAACTCTACGATCACACGGCGCGAACGCTCAAGGAAGTCAGCCCGCGTCTTCGCGTTGGAGGTCCTTCCACCGCGCAAGCCGCGTGGGTGGACAGCTTCATCCAGCACGACGTCGAGAATAAAGTGCCCGTGGATTTCATTTCCACGCACGTTTACGGCAACGACACGGCCGCGAATGTGTTCGGGACGAATGAAGATATTCCGCGCGACCGGATGGTTTGCCGCGCTGCAAAAAAAGTTCACGACGAAGTGCTCGCCTCGGCGCGTCCTCAGCTCCCTGTAATTTTCAGCGAGTACAACGCGAGTTATGCGAACGAGCCGGATGTCACTGATTCAATCTTCATGGGCCCGTGGCTCGCGGACACGATTCGCCAGTGCGACGGCCTTGTAAAAATGTTGAGCTACTGGACATTCTCAGATGTTTTCGACGAACAAGGCGTCATCAAGAAGCCGTTCTATGGAGGATTCGGCTTGGTCGCGGAAGGAGGCGTGCCGAAGCCTTCATATAACGCATTCCGGCTGCTGCACATGCTCGGCACGCAAAGAATCCCCGTGAACTCGGATTCTGTTTTGGCAACGCGGCGCGCAGACGGCTCTCTGGTGCTCGTAGTCTGGAATTATTCGGCGCCCGAACAGCCGGGAACTCAGAAAGAGATCAGCTTGCAATTTGATGGACTGAAGGGCAAAAAGCACGCCACGATTTATAGTCTCGACGCCGATCACGGCAACGCATTAGCGGCGTATGCCGCCATGGGCAGTCCCGTTGACCCGACGCAAAAACAATATGAAGAGCTCAAAGCCGCGGCAAATCTTCCCGCCCCTGAGGTGGTGCGCAGCCTGGCAGGCGGCAAAATTACGTTGACGCTTCCCGCAAAGGCGCTGAAGCTTGTCGTGATTCGCTAGCTGGCGTCGCCTCCGGCTTGAAGCCCGCCAGTTGCATCCCGTGGCGGGCCTCGAGATTTTTCATGAAGGTGTCCCAAACAAAATTGCTGCGCAGATTTTCCGCCATCAGCAAACCAATTCCCGTGTCGATGCCAATCACGTCGGAGTCATACCACCCCGTAAGAGGGTTGAAAGCATCCTGGAAGGCGTAGCGTTTCCATTCATGCCCGCCGTATCGCGCGCGCATTGTGTGGAGGTCGCTGAGAGTTTCTCGCGGAAGGAAGGGAAGAGAACCGGCCGCTGCCGCGGGCACGAGCGTTCCGTCAATTGTGCCAACGGGCGGAGGCCCGCCCCACCACGCGTACCCGTGGGCGGAATCCGACGCGGTAACGCCCCAGACGCGGTCGCTATAGTCGCGAAAGCGGCGATGCATGGCGGCGCAGAATTCGCGATGCACCTTGGTGGCCACAACTGAATTCTCGAAGTAATTCGCGTACCGGTCGCGCTTGCCGCGAAAATCAAACCACGCATGCGAATACTGGTGCACAAACAACGGTGCGTACGAACCGATGTACGACTGTCCCCGATATTCGAAGATAGGCCGCCACCACGCGTCCCACGTGGCCGGCGGAATTGGATGCGTGCGCGAGCCGATTCCCATTAGGTAAAGCATCATCAGTTCGCAATACGTGTTCCAGCGGTAGGGCAGAAATCCGCGCTCCGGAGTCCATCCGTGAGAGAGCGTCTTGCCGCGGTCGAGCATCCATGCCCAGTCGGTCCGCTCGTAAATCTGCGTCGCGAGGTCCTGAATTTCCTTGCTCTCAAAGTATTGCCTGCAGGTCAGCACTCCGCAAAGCAGAATGCCCGTGTCGATCGACGAGACCTCGCAGTTCCAGACGCGCTCGGCCGTATCCATGTTCACGAAATGGAAAAAGAATCCGTGATTGTTGTACATCTTCGATTGCAGGAATTGCAGCGTGGTCAGCACCCGCTCTTCGATTTTAGCGCGTGGAATGAAGTTACGTTTGTCGGCGATGCACAGCGCCGTGAGGCCAAATCCTGTCGCAGCAATGCTGGCGATATAGTGCTCATCCTGCAGCGTAGGGCGCGCGCGGTCTTTCACCAGGCCCGTTTTTGGACTGGCCTGCTCCCAAAAATACAGGCAAGCCATTCGTTCCATCTCGTCGAGCAGGCGGTTGTCCGCCGCTGTTAGCCTGTAGGACGCGGCGGGCGTAGCGGGCGGCGTTGCGAACGATCGAAGCAGAGGAAGAGGTTCTGCAGCAACTCTGGTAAACGGCGCGAGAATTGCCATCTGCGCCGCAAGCTTTAGGATCTGCCGTCTGGTTATGTCGCTGGACATATTCCCTGTTTGTGTTCGATTCGGTCAGTCGTGGCGGAGCCAGTGCCTGAAAAAACAAGAATAGAGTGTAGCCCCGATGCCTCGCAACCGAAATTTCGGTTTCGGCGCCTTAGAAAATCGTTTTACCTGAAGGAGAGGCGCTGTTTGACCTTGCGGCCGACAAACTTTTTCAGCAGCACCCGTGTCACTTCTGAATCATAGAGGTCATCATTAGCTGAAGGAGGAAACTGCCATGCCAAACGAAAAAGCCAATAAGTGCGCGCATCCGAACTGCAGTTGCCAAACGACATCCGGGAAATATTGCAGCGCGCAATGCGAGGCCATGGAAAAAACGCCAGACATCGATTGCCGCTGCGGCCATTCCGGCTGCAAAGGCCGCGCCCACTAAAAACTCGCTGAGCGAATTGCCTGGCGAATAGACGCATCGGTTACGCGCTCTTGGATTGCGCTGTGCGCTCGGCGAAGAGCTTGATCATCTCGCGATTGAACGCCGGAATGTCGGACGGTTGCCGGCTAGACACCCAATTGCGGTCGCGCACGACTTCTTCGTTTCTCCAGTTGCCGCCTGCGTTGCGAATGTCGTCTTGAATTGTGTGATAACTGGTGAGCGTGTGGCCCTTCACCAGCCCCGCCGAAACCAGCAGCCATGGCCCGTGACAGATAACTGCAATCGGCTTTCCGGATTGGTCCATGCCGCGAAGAAATTCTTGCGCCGCTTTCTCGGCGCGCAAGTGATCCGCATTCAGCGCGCCTCCGGGCAGCAACACGGCGTCGAAATCGTACGCTTTAGCTTTGTCGAGCGTCATATCGACATTCACACGTTGTGTTTTGTCGTCATGTTTCATGCCTTGCACTTTGCCGGCCTTCGGCGCGATGACGATCGTCTCCGCTCCCGCTTCATCCAGCGCCATTCGTGGCTCCACTAATTCCGATTCCTCGAACCCGTCGCTCACGAGAATCGCAACGCGCATTTGGTTCAATTTGCTTTGCGTCATGAATCCCCCCCCATTGAACTTGCTTCCGCCACGGTCGCAGAGAAGGGGATTGCGGACAATCGGGAATTTTGTTTATAAATCCGTAAGCTTCGCTGTAGAAAAGTTCACATAAAACAGTTGACGGAGCTCATCCGTAGGCACTATTCACAACGCCTTACGAATTCGCCAGAGCAGATACGCGACCGCCATCCAAATTACCGTCGCTCCGCCGAGGACCATCCAGGATTTATAAATGGGCACGAGACGCCACACTACTAGCGCAAAAGCAAACAACCCAAGACTTCCAATGGCCGCTCCGGTCGCGTCAATTCCGGCAGCTTTTCGGCCACGAACGGCGCCATGCAAGCCAGCCCGTTCTTTCTTCTGCCGCTCGTGTTTCTCGATCAAAGTGATGCTTGCCGGAAGAATCGCCGGGAATGCAAGAAACAATCCGCCGATTCCTGGCCCGAATTTCTTCGCAATAATGCCCGTGAGCGCAGTTACGATTCCCCCAGCCAAAAATCGGATGGCGTATTCGTGGAACTTTGTTTTCTTCAGCACTGCGGGATTCAGCGAAACTCTCATCGTGGGTTACCGCAGAACGGCGAACCACAGTCCAAAAGCTACGGCGAACCACAGCAGCAGCGAAACGCTGCCCGCCAATTTCGCCGGCCATTTCCTGCGCATCATCAGCCCGCTTACCGCTGAAGCGTATACAAGAAATGCGGCAGCTCCCAGCGTCATCGAGCACGCCTCGGTCGAAGCATAGCCCTTGCCTTCCGCGAACAATGTAAGTCCCAGAGTGGCCAGCGCAATGGATGGCGCCGAACCGAAAAGACCGGCAAAACTCTTCGGCTCAAACAAATCACCGAGCATCGAAAAGGCGGAGACGACGCTTCCGCCGACGAGCGCTCGAAAGAGGATTTGCTTTAGCAAATGTATGGCTCCGGAAGTGCTTCTTCAGGCTGGGACGCCCATCGAAGAACTCAAGGCGGCGAAAAGCAGAAGGCCCGCCTTACGACGGGCCTTCGGGGGAGAAAAGCTCCAAGGCCAATGCGCGGATGGCCAGGAAACCCTTCTACAATCGGCAGTCTAAGAGACGTCGACAAATAAAGTCAAGCGGTAAGCGGCTTCAAAGGCAAGGGAATTAAGGTCTTATTGCCCAAGGAGGGCAAATCGAAAGCTGCGCGCCGCGGCCGGGCTCAATATAAGTCTTTTGCTCTTATAGGCTTACTCGATAACCCCAATTGAATGATTTCGAGGTCCTCCGGCCGGTCAAACACCTGTCCGGGCCATCTCCGCTTAATTAGCAGCCGCAGACCAGCAAAAAGCAGGCCCCCCAGCAGCGCAAATCCGCATATTTCGCCCGCGCCAACTATCGTCCCCACGATCATCGTGCCCATGGAAGGCTCGTGCGCCCGATGAAAGATAGGCGCATCCCAGATGACGGCCATGCCAGCATGAATCTGTCCAAGCAGAGCGTCCGCTGAAGCCTTTGACGGGGCGTCAGTCAGGAGGGCGACGGTTGTGCCATCACGGGTGGCGTAGAGCTCCGGACCATGCGCAGGGCCGGTCGTAACGCCGACGATATTCAGGGTGTGCGAGAGCTTCTGAACCTCCGATGAAGCAATTTGTGGCGTGGGATAATCGGCAATCAAGAGTGTCGCATCGCGGTTCTGCAGCCGATAATGCGCCAGCTCTGCTTCCGCGCCCATCGAGAATCCCAGCCAGTCGCCGCCTGCCAGTGGCAAAAAATGCTGGAGAGCCGCGGGTCCCAGAATATAGTGGTCGGAGCGTGGTATCAGATCGTCGACAGGGAGCCGCTGCGGGAGGGCAGGGTACGTTCCGAATTCCGCATGGCCGCCCGCCTGCGCGATCAGCATTTCGATCTCACCGCGGAAGCGCTCGAGACGCGCGCCGTCGAATTCGAGCACGAGATTACCCGTCAGCGCCAGCGCCCGGCTGGGGGACATGGACGAATGCTTCGTGAAATCTGCCTGCGGCATATCTGGAGTGCGCAAAAATGAATACGCGCCGTAGGCTCCTGACGGATCATTGAACGAGTAGGCCGTGGCAACCAGCGAGTCGCTCGCGTGCGCGTACGTCCGGCGCTCTGCGGTTTTCAATCCGTATTCTTTGAGTATTGCCGCCGCAGGAATGGCGAAGGTTTTCGATTGGGTAGAATTCCAGTTTGATACCGATGCGGGCAAAGTTCCTTGCGCGAAGGCAGGGGACGCTGCAAGCAGCAGCATCGCTAAAGAAAATGGCAAAATACAGCGCGCTGTTCTTGGCTTCATAATTCTTAGTTTCATTATACGACGGAAAGGTTATCTCTGCTCTCGCGCTGTGGTGGTCGCGGGAACGCCCTGACGGTCGCTGACCAGCGTGGGCTTCCGGCGGTCGTAGTTGAGGCTATTCAAGCTCGACAGGTAGTTTTCGACGCCATGGAAAAGCCCCTGCGCGATTCGTTGACGCTGCGCCGGCTTTTGCAGCATCCGTTCATCGGTCGGATTGCTGAGAAACGAAATTTCCGCCAGCACTGACGGCATGTCCGCGCCGATCAGAACGACGAATGGCGCTTTTTTCACGCCACGATTTCGCTCCGCGGTGCTGACTTGGCGAAGTTGCGATGTCAGCGAACTTTGAATATCCGTCGCCAGTTCCTGGGATTCCTCGATCTTGTCGTTCCGCGCAATTTTCTTGATCAGGTCCTGCAGTTCGTGGATGGACGCATTCGATACCGCGTTTTCGCGCGAGGCGGTCTCCAGCGCTTCCGGCGACGACGTGAAATTCAAATAGTAAGTTTCGATCCCGCGTGCCTGTTCGTCATGGCTCGAATTCGCATGGATGGAAATGAACAGATCCGCGCCGGCCTGATTCGCAATGGCCGTGCGCTCTTCGAGCGGCACGAAAACATCCGTGTTGCGCGTGTAAATCACCTGAGCGGATGGCAACTTCTGGTGAATCAGCTTGCCGAGGCGCAACGCCACATCCAGGCAGACGTTTTTCTCCAGCAAGCCGTGCGGACCAATGGTTCCTGTGTCGTGTCCGCCGTGTCCCGGATCAATCACGATGCGGCTGATTTTCAAGCCCAGCGTTCGCGTCAAGGAACGCGCTCCGTCACGCGTCGGCTTGTCCGGAAGCAAAGAAGCGGACGACATATTCCGGTCGGCGCGGTCCGGGTGTTTGGCGATGGCGTTAGCGGGATTGGGTCCGTTGGAATCGGAATCTTCCGACGTGGACGACACTTCCACTTTTTCTGTTGGAGCAGTCAATGGTGCCGCGCTCGCAGCCGGACGGTCGCCTGCCAGTGTTGCGGGGCCCGTTACTGTCGGCGCCGGATTTTTCGCGCTCGCATCCGTGACCGCGCCATGCACATCAATCACCAGCCGGTACGGATTCGGCAGCAGAAACGCGGAATATCCTTGGATGCTACGCACATCGAGCACCAGGCGGACGGTGCCGGATTTATTCTGCGCGACGCGCACGCTTTTTAAGAACCCATTTTGTACCGCGAGTTCTTTGTCCGTCAGCAAATGTCCAAGATGCGCCTGGTAAAGGTCGAAGTAAATGCGGTCCGGATTTTTGATTCGCGCCGATTGGTATTTCACCGCGCCATTCAAATCCACAACCACCCGCGTGTAGTCGTCCGCGTTCCATGTGCGAATCGCGGTTACGCTCGATGCCTCGCCCTTCTTCGGCGCGTCCGCGGCTTCGTCTGACTTCGCGTCGCCAGTGTCGCTGGAGTCACTCGCTGTTTCTTCGGCGGCGCTCACTGGCTTGGGCGCAGGAGAATCTCCGACGATGCGGCGTTCTTGATTTGCTCTCGTGGATTCCGCGGCACGAGCGCTATCCTGCGCCGGTTTTGCAGGCATGGACGCGAGTTCCTTCAATTCTTTTCGCGCATCCGCGGCCTGCTCCGAATGCGGGAAACGCTGTAAAAATTGCGTGAACGCATCTTTCGCTTCGGCTATATCGCCGAGGTCGTCCTTCTGGATTTCGCCAATCTGGAAAAGCGCGTCGGAGCGGAGTTTGCTGGTGGGATATTGCGATACCAAAAACTTATACGTGACGATCGACGACTGGTAATACTCCCGATCGAAATTGTTGCCCATGTCGCGATAAAGTTGCGCGACGGCTTGCAACGCAAGCGTGGTTTCGGGAGCGGAGGCGGTGATGAGATAAACCCGGCGGTACGCCGTGACTACTTTCTTGTATTCGGAAAGCGTGCGGTTGTCTTGCGGTTCTGCTTCGAGCGCCTGGCGCATTTGCTGCGCTTTGTCGTACTGCGCTTTTGCCTGCGAATGTCTTGACTGCGCTCGCGTTCCCGGCGCGCAAAGCACAAAAAAGAACAGCGCCAGCGAAGCCGCGCAAGCGGCTGCAAGCCACACAGGGAAAATTTTGACCGGGATTCGGCCGCGTTGCGTCATTCGTTCGTGAATACAACCCGGCCGCTGCGATCCGTCGCTTGACGGATCTGAAAGTGGTGGAACTCACCTGTCGGCGAGTGTCCCGAGCCGGATTGGAAGTAGGTGTTGGTCACTTTTCGCACGTATGAACGTGTTTCGGGGTACGCGGGCACGCCGCCAAAGCGCGCCACGGCTTGCTCACCGGCATTGTACGCCGCGAGCGATTCCTTGAGGTTGCCATGGTAGCGATCAAGCAACTCCCGCAAGTACCGCGTCCCACCCTCGATATTCTGGGCCGGGTCAAACACGTTGCCTACACCGAAACGTTCTGCCGTAGACGGAATCAACTGCATCAGCCCGAATGCGCCCTTGGGCGAGACAGCGTTCGGGTTCCATGCGGATTCGTTCTGAATTACGGCTTGGACAAGGGCCGGATCCACGTTGTTTCGCTCGGCCGCCTTATTGACGACCGACGCCAGCTTCACGGGAGCCCCTAGCGAGGGCTGATCATTAGCCCGTGTATGCCGGGGAACCTTGATTCGCGGGTTCGCGTTCACGTAGATAACCTTCCCATTCCTATCCACATAGGATGCAATCTGAGCCTGCGAAGTCTGCGTCAAAGACAGCCCCGCGAGGGCGAAAACCGCCCAGGCGAACGGCCAGACTCCGATACCTCTACGGGAAAGGCAGAACATTTACACTTCCTCACAAACGGCACACCCGCCGCCGGATATGGGACTCCCGGCAACGTTTCTAGCGCTTGTAAGGAATTATAACATCCGCTCGACGAGCGGATAGACTTGCGCGATGGCAGTTTCGATACCAGCAACATCCTTGCCTCCGGCTTCGGCCAGGTCTGGTCGGCCACCTCCGGAGCCCCCCACGAACTTCGCTAATTCCTGCACCATCTTCCCGGCATGGAGGCGGTTCGTCAAGTCTTTAGTAACGGCCGTAATGATAGATACCTTACCGTCCCCTCCGTCGCTGGCAGGCTCCCCGGCGGCCAGAAAGACCACCCCGGAGCCCATTTTCTGGCGTAAGCCGTCGGCGAGCTGCCGGAGGGCTTCCCGGTCGAATCCGGGCACCCGTGCGGCCACCACGCGGACGTCTTTTACGGTCCGGGCGCCCTCCAGGAGGGAATCGGCCATGGAAACAGCCGACTTGCGCTTCAGACCTTCGAGCTGCTTTTCGAGCTGCTTCGTGGTTTGGGCAAGCTTTTCGACGGCTTCGACCACGCGGTCTTCGCCGATGTTGAGCATTCCGGCGACTGTGCGCAGAGTGCCAAGGGCTTGCTGATATTGCGCGAGCGCCGCGTCTCCGGTCAGCGCCTCAATGCGGCGGACGCCCGCCGCGACGGATTGTTCGAGCGAAATTTTGAAAACACCGATTTCGCCGGTGCGCGCGACGTGCGTGCCGCCGCAAAGCTCTTTGCTGTAGAAGCCGCGCGGATAAGCGGCGTCGTCAATGGTCACCACACGGACGTTCTGCTCGGGGTACTTGTCGCCGAAAAAAGCCAGCGCGCCGGAAGCGAGCGCGTCGTCGATATTCATGATGTCCGTGTGCAAGGGCACGTCGCGCAGAATTTCTTCGTTCACCTGCAGTTCGATTTCCTGCAATTCCTCCGGAGCGAGCTGCGCGAAATGGCTGAAGTCGAATCGCAAATGGTCGGGCGCGTTCAGCGAGCCTGCCTGTTTTACGTGCGTGCCCAGAATATTTCGCAGCGCGGCGTTCATCAGGTGCGTGCCGGTGTGATTGCGCATGATGCGCGCGCGACGCGCGGCGTCGGCGACAGTGGCGACGCGGTCGCCGACAACTAAATCTTCTTTCGCGACGATGCGATGCGCGATCAGTCCCGCGACGGGATAATACGCGCCGCGCACTTCGGCGACTTGCAACGACATGTCGTTGTCGTAGAGTCCGCCGATGTCGGCGACTTGGCCGCCCGACTCGGAATAAATTGTTGTGCGGTCGAGGACGACTTCCGCTTCTTCGCCGGCTTTCAGTTTCTTCACTTCGCCGTTTTTCGTGACGATGGCTTCGATGTGGCAATCGCGCGTCGTGGTGCCAAAATAAAAATCCGGCTCGGTCGTGAATGTGTCCGCGAGTTTTCTGTAGACGGGCGAGGCAGCTTCTTTGTGCGCGCCTTTCCAGGAGGCTTTCGAACGTCGCTGCTGCTCCTCTTTAGCTTTATCAAATCCGTGCCAGTCGACCGTAAAGTTAAAATCGCGAGCGACATCTTCTATGAAGTCTCGGGGAGCCCCGTATGTATCGTAGAGTTGAAAAGCCTCATCGCCATTGATGATAAATGCGGGGAATTCTTTAGGATCTAGCTTTGCCTTCCCGTGCCCTGCCTTCAGTTCCGCCAAAGACATTTTGTATCTTTGGTCGGCAGCCTCCCCCGGCTTAAGCGTGCCTATCTGGTCGAAAATCTTCTTCAGGCTCACATTTAGGACCCGAGTAAATCGCTGCTCTTCTTGATTCAGGAGTAATCCGATGCGCGCTGCGTTTTCCTCAAGTTCGGGATATGCGCCCTTCATTTCCGCGCGAACTTTGCCTGAGATCGACGACAGGAAACCCACCGGGGCCAGAATCCGTTGTGCGTGGTAAAGGGCGCGACGGATGATCTTGCGAAGGACGTAACCGCGGCCCTCATTGGAAGGAATCACCCCATCGGAAATGAGGAAAGTGGCGGCGCGGGAATGGTCCGCAATAATTCGGAGCGATGGTTGAATCTTCCGATCCAAGCGATCTACTTTCGCGAGTTTTGCTGCTTCGTCCATGAGCGGTGTAAACAAGTCCGTATCGAAGTTGCTGATTTTGTCTTGGAGGACGGCGGCGACGCGCTCTAGGCCCATACCCGTGTCGACGGAAGGTTTGGGCAGGGGATTGAGTTTGCCGCTCGCATCGCGATTGAACTGCATGAAAACTAAATTCCAAATTTCGACGTAGCGGCCGCAATCGCAAGGGAATTTGCAATCGGCGTGGCCTTGATCGGACGCGGCTGGACCCATGTCGTAATGAATTTCGCTGCACGGGCCGCAGGGACCTGTGTCGCCCATGGCCCAGAAATTCTCTTTCAGGCCGGGGATTTCGATGACGCGATCTTTTGGCGCGCCGGTTTGAATCCAGAGTTTGGCGGCATCGTGATCGGGCGCGAGTTTTTCGCCCGGATTGATTTCCGCGCCGCCGAAGACCGTTAAATATAATTTCTCGACGGGAATGCCATACCAATTCGGAGAGGTGATGAGTTCCCACGCGAAGGCGATGGCATCTTTCTTGAAATAATCGCCGAAGGAAAAATTGCCGAGCATTTCGAAAAAAGTGTGATGGCGATTGGTGAAGCCGACGTTTTCGAGGTCGTTGTGCTTGCCGCCGGCGCGCACGCATTTCTGGCAGGTGGTGGCGCGATTGTAATCGCGATGTTCGAGGCCGAGAAAAACGTCCTTGAACTGATTCATTCCCGCGTTGGTGAAAAGCAGCGTGGGGTCATTCGCCGGGACGAGCGAAGAGCTGCGCACGATTTTGTGCCCGCGCTCCTCGAAAAACTTCAGGAACGTCGCCCTGATTTTATTCCCCGGCCACTTCAGTTCTTCCGCGTCCACTCAGTCCTCGCAAAGTGTCAGTCGAATCGAATCATTATCGCAGACGCGTTCCGCGCCCGCAACGCGCCGCAAGTCTGCAGGGAGGCATCTGGGTTTTATCCTCGACCTCAGACGTTCAAATGAAAGAGCAAGGCAGCCCTCAGGGGCTAAAGCCCGTTAAGACGACGATTTAACGGCGGGGTTGAAACTCCGCCCCGCCGAGGCAAAAAAGGCGAAAGGCCGTCGCTACAGGGACGGGCGCAGCAAGCAGCGCCAGTACGAAAAACGTAGGGTCGCCGGTGAAAGACGACGAACGTGCGATTTCAAATGTCGTCGGGGGGAGGGGAATCGGGGAGGTCTGGGATTTCGGCGTCTGTGGTGTTGGCGGCGGTTTTTGTGGCGGCGCGGAGTTCGGCGCGGATTATGTCCGAGGAAAAACCGGCGCGGAGCAGGTTGCGATAGAGCGATGCGCGCTTTTTTTCGTCCAGCGGGCCTTTGATTTTACGTAAGCGGCGTTCGAGGCGGGAGCGCACCAATGTTGCCTCATCCGTTTCCGCGAAGACGGCTTCGAGAGCAGCCTCGATGTGTGTGTCAGGGACGCCGCGGCCGCGGAGTTCGCGCGCGATGCGGAATTTGCCCTGACGGCGATGCTGCGCGTGAATGCGCGCGTAGTCGCGGGCATATCGCGCATCGTCGAGGTATTGGAATTCCTTGAGTTTCTTCAGGACGCCGCCGACGTGCTCCTCATTTTCGGCGCGGCGAGCGAGGTATTCGCGCATTTCGTGGACGGAGTACGAGCGGCGCATCAAGGCTCGCAGCGCGGCGGCGTAAAGGTCAGGCTCGGTCGAATGTTTTCGCGGGGAAGAAGAGCGCACGAGAAGAGCATAGCATCAAGGCAGTGACAAGTGATGAGTGACAAGGGACCAATGGCCCTCGCATCGCAAGCCAAACAAGCGCGACTCCGTGAGTCGCGACGGGCGACCCAAGGGTCGCCCCTACGAAAAGAAAAAGCGATAGGCAAAACGGAGAAGCGAATGCCTGCGCGAGAAAGCAGAGAAGGAAAGAAGCGAAGAAGCGAAGAAGCAGATCCCTCACACCGTTCGCCAGGAACGGGCGACCTGGTTCGGGATGACAACGCGTGAGTGGTTTCGGTCGAGTAGAGTGAGGAAGCGAGGAAGGATGCAACGCAATGCACTTCGATGGGCGATTACTGGCGGCGCTTGCCTTCGATGCGGCGGCCCCACCAATCGTAGTCTTCGCATTCCTCGGAGAACATGCGGTAGAGGCCCCAGCCGCGAGGCTCGACATCGCTGTGGAATCCAAACCACAGCGCGATGGAAAACAGTCCAGTGAAGAGCAGAATGATTTCCCAGCGGCCGGCCGCGATCGTCATTGCGTTGGTCAACCGCGAGAATGGCGAGCCTGCGTCGGAGCCGACAAACTTGCAAACAAAAATCGTGTAGGAAAACGCCAGCATGGCAATGAACAAGCGCAACAGGCCGCGCACTCCAAAGAAAAATGTGTACCAGGCTTGTTTGGGAATCGCTGACCGCATTCTCTTCCTCGAGATTTTATTCTACTGCTTTTAGCGCCGCGGGCCGGTGCGTTCAAATTCCGTCATGGTGCGTTCCATTTCCTCGCGCGCGGCGTCGGCGGAGGAGCGAATACCCTGAATGCGCAGCTTGAATTCGTCCGGATTGCTGGCGCGGATCAGCGCTTCTTCGAGAGTGATCAAATTCTTCGTATACAAATCGAAGATGGATTGATCGAATGTCTGCATGCCGTACTGGCTGGTGCCGGCAGCGAGAGCGTCGCGGATCAGGCGCGTTTTATCGGGATTGATGATGCAATCGCGAATGTATCCCGTGGAAATCAATACTTCGACGGCAGGGACGCGGCCAACGCCGTCGCTTTTGCGCACCAGGCGCTGGCTGACGACAGCTTTCAGTGTTGACGCGAGCTGCAAACGAATTTGCTTTTGCTCCGGCGGAGGAAAGACCGCGATGATGCGCTGAATCGTTTCGGTTGCGTCCAACGTGTGCAAAGTCGAGAAAACCATGTGGCCCGTCTCTGCGGCGAGCAAAGCCGTGGAAATGGTTTCAAGGTCGCGCATTTCGCCAACGAGAATGACGTCCGGGTCTTGGCGGAGGGCGGCGCGCAGCGCGGTGGAGAAAGTGGAAGTGTCGACTTCGACTTCGCGCTGATTGATGAAACCCTTTTTGTCGCGATGCAAATATTCGATCGGGTCTTCAATGGTGATGATGTGTTCAGGGCGGATCGAATTGATGCGATCGATCATGGCCGCAAGGGTGGTTGATTTACCGGAACCGGTGGTTCCCGTCACGAGAACGAGGCCGCGTTGCTCTTCGCAAATTTTGTCAATGACGGGCGGAAGGTTCAGTTCCTCGATGGTGCGAATTTTCGTGGGAATTACGCGCAGGACCATGCCCACGTTACCGCGCTGCTGAAACACGTTGACGCGGAAGCGGCCGAGGCCAGCGACGCCGTAAGCCATGTCGAGCTCGGCGGTCTCTTTGAATTTTTGTTTTTGCCGGTTGGTCATCATGCTGAAGGCCATGGACAGCATTTCTTCCGGCGTTATGCGTGGCACGTCGGCGATGGGCTGCAAGATGCCGTCAACGCGCAGATAGGGATGGTTCCCGACTTTCAAATGCAAGTCGGACGCTTTGTTCTCGACAGCGCGGCGCAAAAGATCATCAATCGCAACGGCCATTGCTTGGTCTCACTTTCAGGAATATGCGATCAACCTAGCATGCGAAATAGGAGGCAGCAATCACCCGTCGCGGCGCGATTGCCTGGAATGCAACTGGTCTCGAGGCCGGAAACTGGAGGTCGGAGATGGGAAGGAGGAAAGCAGGTTCCCTGCCTGCGGCAGGCAGGCTCGTCGGATACTGGTCGCATCCTTCTCGGAATGACAATGGGGTCGTGTGGCTGTTTCAATGATTCTGGAGGTGGGAGGCTGTGTTCGAGAAAGAAGCGGAGGAACAAATAAGGGAGTGATGGATCAGGATTCGTGCGCGAAAAGAATATGGTAAAGCCACGCGCCAATGACGCCGCCGAGCAGTGGACCCGCCCAGTAGACACCGTGGTTGTTCCAGTGATGCGCGACGATGGCGGTTCCGAGCGCCATGGCCGGATTCATCGACGCGCCCGTATATGGGACGCCAACAATCACGCCGACGAAGAGCGCGAGTCCCGCCGCGAAGCCGCCGGAACGCGCGAGGGAATCTTTCGCTTCGGCGACGGTGCCAAAAAAAATGAACACGAGGAAAAGCGTCAGCAAGCCTTCAAGGAGAATGCCCTGAGTGCGCGAAAAGCCCGCGGCGAGATTGGGCGTGCCCATTAAGACCGAGCGCCAAACCTGCTCGGGAACAAATTGCGCGACGATGCGCGCCGCCGCAATCGCGCCGAGAATCTGAGCGACGCAATAGAACAGCGCGCTAATCGAGCCGAGTTTTCGCGTGACCCAGTAGCCGATGGTGATTGCCGGGTTGAAATGCGCACCGGAAACGTGTACGAGCGCGCAAATTAAAGTCGCGAACGTGAGGCCGCGCACGAGAGCGATGCCGATGAGTCCCAGGCTGCCGGCACCAGAGGAGCGCAGGCTCGCGTCGATGCAAACTGCGCCGACGGAGAAAAAAACGAAGAAGAAGGTGCCAAAGAATTCGGCCAGCAGTTTTTGCCAAATGCGGTACATGTTCCTCCCGAAGGCTCGGCGCCGTTGCTGCAAGCCCGCCGAGGCGGGCAGGCTCGCGATTCTAGCAGGAGTCCGCTGAAATGTTGAAATATTGGGTGGCCGATGGCAGGGCAGGAGACGACGAGCCGGACAGGTTCAAGACTGTCCCACAGTAATGATCACGGCTTGACACGTATCCGCGGCGTGGGATATCGTGTGCATTTTGAGAATGAGTCCTAGTCTCACCAAAGCGGCAAGCGGGGCGATGACGCGGCGCACGCGCGAGAGGGAACTGATTTTCGATTTCGTCGAGGCGCTGCGCGGCCATTTTTCGGCGGACGATTTACTTTTCGGATTGCATCGTCGCGGACGGCGCGTGTCGCGCGCCACGGTGTATCGGACCCTCGATTTGCTGGTGGATCAAGAGATGCTTCAACGCGTGCCCGTGAATCAGGGCGGCTTCGTCTACGAGCATATCCACGGACGAAAGCAACACGCGCATCTTTATTGTTTGAGCTGCGGAGGCCTGGTCGATTATCCGATGCCGTTGCTGGGATTGATACCGCGGCGCGTGCGAAGGAAAACGGGTTTCGAAGCGGAGCACATGTTGTTGCGCGTGTGCGGGTATTGCAAGCGTTGCCGCGGGAAAGCGGCGAGACGCATGGTGCGAGCCGAGTGAGGATTTTTGTGGGACTTTTACGGAGTTCAATTAGACGAAGGAGGAACGGAGCATGGGAAAAGTAGCTCGAGAAATGGTGGCGAATGCCGGCGTGAATGTGGAGGAATTGGTGAAGAAGCTGGTTCGCGCGGCTTCGGCGGAATTGACGACGTTTTATTACTATACAATTTTGCGGGTAAATGCGATCGGATTCGACGGCGAAGGCTTGAAGGAAATAATCGAAGACGCGCGCATTGAGGATCGCAATCATTTTGAGGTGCTGACGCCGCGCATTTACGAACTGGGTGGAGCGCTACCGCGCGATGTCAAGGATTTTGCC
>DATGJE010000337.1:0-5399 GCA_035295305.1 Candidatus Acidiferrales bacterium
GGCAAAATCATCTGGTCCATGCGTTCGACGATACTCATCAACATGCGGCCGCGTTCGGGAGCGGCAGCGATCGAAAGCTGGCGCAGGACTTCGTCATGATTCGCAATCTGACCCGCGTGGATTTTTGCCGGCAACAATGCTTCCACGCACGCAGGATTTAGCCGGCTCAACAGGCCTAAAACACGAATGCCGTTTGACGGCGGGGCATTTTCGAGCGTGTGACATAAATATTCCTGAGCTGGTTTGCCCAACGCGCGCGCCATTGCGACCACTTGCTCGCGTTCGCCGGAACGCGCGACGCTCATCAGCCGGCTGGCAAGTTGATCGGCGGCGGCCTGCGGAACATGGCGTAACACTTCGATTAGTTCCCTGCGCAGAACTTCGCTCTTGAGTCCTTTTTCGATGAAACTCGGGATACGGTTCTTGATGCCAATGCGCGGTCGCAGAGTGTGCGCCGAATTTGGCTGCGACTTGTCCAGGATTGCCAGCGTGTCAAACGCTTGGCGGAGCGCTGGAAACAGAGTTTGTTCGGCGGCGACTTGACTGAAACGCACGAATGCGCCGTTGAGTAAATCGCGCACTTCGGAATCGCGTTCCACGGCCAACTGTTCGCCGAGGATCCGCACAGCTTCGTGCAAACGCTGGCCGGACGCGCGCGCGTATTGTTCGGCCATCTGCGTGAGTCCGATGGCGGATTTTTTTCGCGCTTCCGGTTCGCGATCGCGGACACATTTCACATACTGTGTCAGGATTTTGTCGGCCTCTGCGAAGTCGGGAATGCGAAAGAGATTATCGACCGATTGTTGCACGCACTCCGGTGGCACGCACCAACTCTCCGACGAGAGCAGAACAGCTTGCTTTTCGGATTCCGGAACGGAGGACCAAAAACGGCGGTCGAGAGCATCCACGGGAATCTCGGCATGAAAGTTGAGCGAATGTCCAGGCTTCGATGTCTTGCGTTCGCGCGCGCGAAGAATTTCGCGCAGGGGCGCGAGCGGTGCGGCGAAGGTTTCCAGCAATGGCCGCACGGCGTTCACTTTCAGATTGCCGCGCTGGAAGCTTTCGAGTGTGTAACGAACGGCGAGGCCTTCGGCGAGATGGAGAATCGTGGAGGCGTCCAATTTTTTCGAGGGCTGCGCGGCGTGCATCTCCGCGATGGCTTCGCGCAGGACTGTGCGCGACGAGGGAGGGAGATTCGCAATGCGCAGTTTCCATTCAGAAGCGTCGGCAGCGCCCGGATGCTTAGGTTTATGTGCGGCCTTGCCCAAATTTGCGGCGAACTGCAACAGCGAGCGCATTTCTTGTTCGGAGTGCGTATAGGAGAGTGAACTGCTTTCGGAGAGGTGGGCCGCGCCGACAAGCTCTTCTCCGAAATGATAACCGGAGCTCGAACCGTTTCCGGAGTGTTCGACCGCGGCAATCAGTTCGACGAGTTTTGCAGAATCATGCAGCCAGTCGTGGGGATCTTCGGTGTGATTGCCGGAAATTCGTGCGACGATCGAAGGCGTAGGAGGTTCCGCTTCGCGAGCGATGAAGCGAAGCTGATTGACGCGAATGCCGGACTCGGAACCGTCGCCCAGCGCAGATTTCAGGCGGTCGGCAAGATGCGACGGCTTCAGCGACGCCGCGGAGAACGTCTTCACGAAAAGCGAGAACGATCCACGGCTAAGGCCCGGCGCGAAGCCGATACTGGCAATGTTTGCCTTGGTAAGCAGGTGCGCGAGGCTGTGTTCGGTGGCGGTGGATTCAACCAGAACGCCATCGATTAGAAGCTCTGTCCCGGAGACTCCCAGAAGAACTCCGGCAGGACCAGCTGCGTCGAGCGCAGCGTATAAGTCGTTCCAGGCGTATTCCATCTGGGCCGTGGTGCGGGCGTGATGCAAACCGTAGAGACGAGCGAACTTCAACAGCAGGTTCAGACTATGAACGAAGGTCCCCGTAACGGGACTCAAGGTGTCGCTAGAGCTGGGCATCCGGACCTCGGAATCTGGTTAATATGGTGCACGTCCGCTCGGCCTATTGGAAATGGTACCGGGGTACTAGTTGTTCATTCAGATAAGTGCCCGCCGAGGATTCGGATCATCTTGATTGTAGGGACGATGCGGGGCGTCTCAAGCTGCGACGCGGACTTCGACTTTGAAGCTGGCGAGGACTGGACGGACGCGGCGCACGATCTCACTGGCCCAAAGCTGATTGCTCAAGACCACGACCGAGCCATTTTCGAGGTCACAGACGGCGCAGAAGAAATATAAGGGGTAAGCCGTGTGGTAGGCGTCGACGCCCTGGCGCGACAATTCATTTTCCAGGACGGGATCTCCTGTTTCGACCGCGCCGCCCGCGCGCATGCCAAAAGTTTCGCGTTCGAACCGTTCGAGAAGTGGGACGAGGACTTCGGGTGTCAGCGAAGAGAGGACGATTGCCCGTTTTGAAGCTTGGCGATAAGCGATTTTGTGCGCGTCGCAGAACTCGCGAAGCGGCTCGAGATGACTGAAAAAGTCGAGCGACCATTTTTGCGCGCCAGCAATCGCGGGGAGCACGCGGCTCCAGATTTGCGCCGCCTCCGGCCCGCGCAGAGGCTCGCGGTCAGGGCCTTCGATTTCGATCAGTTCGACGCCCACCGCTTTGACGTCCGGGCCAAGGTCCATGGGCTCGGCTTCGAGAACGAGCACGATGCACTCCGCTATTCCATTTTCGCGTCGGCGACGTCACGTGCGATGTCGTCTGCGTTGCGCTGAGGAAAACGCTGCTGAAATTCCGGCGACTGCTTGCGAATCTCGAGCCAGTCGAAAAATGCGTCGGGTTGTTCGAGCCAAACGGCGAACCAGCGCGCGACCTCTTCCTTTTCACCACGCTTCACCGCGTCCACTTTGTGATTGCGCGCGATCATTTCAGCGCGACGCCGGCCGAGACGGGCGACTTCCAAGACACGAGCTTCCGCTTCGCGCTCGCCTTCGGTGCCAAATTTTCGCAGTAGCTCGTCGAGGCGCACGAGGCACATTTCCGCATCTTCGAGAGTGGAGAAATGCAGCAAGTCGCGAAACTCTTCCTCATAGCGTCCCTGCGTGTCGCTGCGCGCGGAGAGCACCACGCGCATTCCTGCCTCCGTGAGGACGCTAGCAATATACTCGGCGGAAGTTTTTCCGTGTTCGCCCTTGTCGGCGATCAGCCTGCGGCGAATCTGCTCGATTTCGGCCGGCGTGTACATCGCTGCTTTCAGCTCGCGCGCCGCGCTCAGAATCATTTCCTTCTTTGCGGGCGACTTGGTTGGTGTCGCCTTCGTCTGGGTCATCGGTGGCTCCCCGGTTTCCTTTTCAAGCTGCGTTTGTGACTTGCACCGCGTTTGGGCGCGGTTTTTTTGCGCGGCGGTGGTGGCGGTTCGGCGGGCAGACCCTGAAGCAGGCGGCGATAACGGACCACGTTGCGATTATGTTCTTCGAGAGTGCTGGCGAAGAAATGTCCGCCGGTATCGTTGGCGACGAAATAGAGATAATGCGTGTAAGCGGGACTGACAACGGCCCGCAGGGATGCGTCTCCTGGATTCGCGATGGGCCCGGGCGGGAGACCGCGATGCAAGTATGTGTTGTAAGGTGAGGCAGTGTGAAGGTCCTCAGGAGTTACCTTGGGTGTGGGCTTGCCTGCAAGATCGAGCGCGTATTGAACCGTGGGATCGCATTGCAGCGGAACCCCCAGCTTCAAACGATTATAAAAAACGCTCGCTACTACTGGCCGTTCGCTGGGCTGGGGCGTTTCGCGCTCGACGAGTGATGCCAAAGTAACGAGCTGTTCAGGCGAGAGAGGAGGAACTACGGAACCGACGGATTGTCTGGCTGAATGGGCTGTTGTGATTGGATCCGGTGTGGCTGGCGAAGGAGCAATTGGCTGGAGCTTGCTCCATTCGTCGCGGAATTGATGCACCATGGTTTCAGCGATTTCCTTTGGGGTGGCGTTGCGCGAAAACTGGTAAGTGGAGGGGAATAGGAATCCTTCGAGGCTGGGCGCGCGTGGCGCGATGTCTCGCACGGGTGAAGGATCACGCGCGACACGCAGGAAATCCTCTTTGGTAGTGAGCCCCTGGCGAGCAAGCTCGTTGGCAATGTCGAACATGGTCCAGCCTTCAGGTACTACAACAACGTGGACGAAAATGTGGCCGCCGGCAATTTGGTCAAACACCTGCCGCGGCGTCATGGGCTGGTTGAAAAGATACTCGCCTGCCTGCAAGACGCGTCGCCGATGGTGAAGACTGAGAGCAATGAATGCGACGCGGCTGTGAATTACGCCATTCTGCTGCAGCAGGTCGACGATTTTCCAGCGCGGCGTTCCGCGAGGAATGTCCACGAAAATCTGCGCTTGCGAATATCCGCGGTAGGGACGCCGCAGTTCGCTTCGGAGCCATAGACCGAAGGCGCCTGCCAGCAGGATGAGAATCAGAAGCGCGATTGCAAGGCGGCGCATCGGGAGTTATTTCTCGTTCTTTCTCAGAGCAGGCTTTAGCTCGAGTGCAGATTTGCGGCTTCGGTTGCCGTCGAGAAAATCACGTAAAAGTATTGCGGCAGCGATGGAATCCAGATGCGTTTTCCTGGACTTACGTCCGGCATTTTCTTTCAACGTTTGCTCCGCTTCCCAGCTTGTCAGTCTTTCATCTCTCAGCTCGACGGGCAAGCCAAGTTCCTTCTTGATGCGCGAAGCAAAGCGAGAGGCTTCCTTCGCCATTTCTCCGGCGTGTCCGGCGAGATGCAAAGGCGAACCAACGATAATGAGAGTGATCTTGTATTTGCGCGCGATTTCACGAAGACGCCGAATATCTTCCTGACGATTTGTTCTTTCGAGCGTGGCAACGGGCACAGCCGTGATTCCGAGCTCGTCGGAGACGGCCACGCCGATACGCCGCCGGCCATAGTCAATCGCCAATATGCGCTCAGACTTGGCGGCAAGAGAATGCGTGCTCGGATGAGAAGAGACCATGCCTCAACATTATAGCCCGCATATGAGGAAGCACAGATGAGACGTGACTGTGGAATAGCAAATAGGGCATGCGGCAATCCACGCAGATTGTGGCTTATGGTTGGCGGCCGCGCTTTCCGTCAGCCCATAGGGGCCAGAAACCGGTTTCCTTCATTTCTTTTTCGAGGCCGCTGCTTTTCATCAGCCGTTCGATCTGTTTTCGCGTTTGGCGAGGGCCGAGCCCTTCAGGCAAATCGGCTACGGCGTACGCAGTGACGGCAGCGATGGCCTCGTTGCGTTTGAGTTGGCCAAAATCAACTTTGTCATACGTATCGGAGGCCGCGTGATAATTCATCATGTAGTCGTCGGGCTCCTGATTGGCGACTAGAGTGGGGACGCCTTCGAGGAGGAAATCGAGATTGTCCGTGCCCATGTCAGAGTCAAAGGTATTTTCGAAC
>DATGJE010000338.1:0-2784 GCA_035295305.1 Candidatus Acidiferrales bacterium
GCACGGCGTGATCCGCGTTTGCAGGTCGGCCGACAAGGTTGTGGTTGTTAGGGCAAAAATACAATCTTCCGGACGGCTGGGCGGCGAAGAAAATTGGCGGATCACGACCTCAGGCATGTCGAGCTTGGGAAATTGTTTTCGTAATTGCAACATATCGGCAATGGCCTGCCCGCGCTCAGCGGGCGTGAGGATTTCGGGAAGGTCGTCGCCGGTCTGTGGAGTGAACATGCTGAACCACACCTTTTTGATTTCGGGACGAGGCGTCCAGAATTTCAGGAACTCGCCAAGATAGCCGGGGCGTTTCATCATTTGGCTTGTCACTGTGCAGTGGACGGTGATTTTTTGTCCGTCGATGTTGTTCAGAATGCGAGCGTAAGTGGCGGGGGCGCGGCGAGCATCATGTTCGGGTTGCAAGCCGTCAATGGAAACGACAATGTGAAGGCGTGGCATGGCGGCCCATCCGTCGTTCAAGGCGCGGAAGGCGCTGGTGACGATCTGCACGTGGATTCCACGAGCGAGCAACTGAGGAATGAGCGACTCGAGTTCGCGATAGCGAACCAGCGGATCGCCTCCGACGAGAGATAAATGCAAAGGCTTGAGCCGATCAACGACTTCGAGTACGCCGTCGACGAGGGATTGGCCGCGGCGATCGTTCAAGTCGCGCAACGTTTGTCCGCCGCCGAGATGCGCAGGGTCGTAAGCGTAACAGCCGGGACATCTCAAAGGACATTCGCGCGTGATTTCCAGAGAGAGAGACGGACGTTGGCCTCTTAGAATTTTGCTCCACGCCTGAATAATTTGAGAAGTAAGCACGATGAATGATAGCCCTTTCCAATCAAGACAACAGACGTGATCTCGAATGCAATGCTAGACGGCAAGAATCCCGCATGGGAAGGGTCATTCAAGTTCGATGCATGGAGCAGTTTGCGAGATGGCCGCTAGTCTTGGAGGATGCGATTCGCAACTGCGAAACGGAAGAGTCGACCTGTAACCGCAGGAAAGTAAAAACAAACGACAAAGCAAAAGCCCCACGCTCAGAAAAATGAGTATGGGGCACTCGCAAGAACAGCGAGCCCTGTGCCCACGAAAGGAGGGGGCCTTGTCATCTGCGAAGAGGGGCGCTAGATATCCGGGTGAAGATGTTTTGAATGCTGCGATGATGTTGGGATGAAGGCGATTTCCTCGGGCGAGCGAACGCATAGCTGGAACAGAGTCGACGGGATTGACGTGCTGCGAGGCATGGCAATCCTTTTCGTGTTGCTGAATCACGTCAACATGCGGCTCGTGATTGCGAAAATACCGTACGGCGAGATGCTGCCGCACCGGCTGATCAATGACTTTGTTTGGAACGGGCAGCGCGGCGTGCAGATATTTTTCGCGGTGTCAGGTTTTCTGATTACCTCGACGACGCTGCGGCGATGGGGAGAGCTTTCGAGTGTGCGGATGCGCGACTTTTATTTGCTGCGGTTCGCGCGCATCGCGCCATTGCTGTTACTGCTGCTCGGTGTGTTAAGCATTTTCGATCTAGCGCAGATCAAGAATTTCATCGTGCCGTGCGGTTTGGGCCCTGCACTGTTCGCGGCGCTGACGTTCCGCATGAATTTACTGCTTCGAGCGCACCACGGGAGTTTTCCGGGGAACTGGTATGTGCTGTGGTCGCTTTCTGTCGAGGAGACTTTTTATTTTTTCTTTCCGCTGGCTTGCCGATGGCTGGGACGCGGGAAATTGCTGATTGCACTGCTCGGGACGTTCATTGTGCTTGGGCCGTTTGCGCGCACGATATTCGCGCAGGGTAACGCAGCCTGGTCGGAAGTTTCGTATCTGGGAGGCATGGACGCGATTGCGCTTGGTTGTTTGACCGCGATTCTGCTTCCGAAGCTGCGACTCGGACGTCGTGGATTGTCTTTCATGCAGGTGAGCGGCGCGACACTGATGATTTGGGTGCTGGGCTTTGCGAACCGCTTCTTGGGGCGCACGGGGTTGGACATGAGCGTGTTGGCATTGGGGACGTGCATGGTAATTGTCGCCGTCGCGCAAACAAGGCGGAAGGGATTGACGATGGTTCGCCCGATTCTGTGGCTGGGGCAGAGGAGTTACGAAGTTTACTTGACGCACATGTTTGTGGTGTACGGGCTGTTCGGGTTCTTCATGGCGTACGGGAAGCCATCGCGGGGGATACCGGCGCTTTTCATTGTGACGCTGATTCTTGCAGGAGTTCTGGGGGAACTGGTAGCGCGATTCTTCTCGGAACCAATGAATCGCTGGCTGCGGGAACGGTGGGGCGAAGGGCCGAATCGAATCGGCGCGGTGGTTAACAATTCAGAACAGAAGGTCGCGGTGGGTGCGTAAACACGGCTGTTATTCAGACGAGACTTTGCGTTATTTTTGGCTTTAAGATAAGAGGCGAAGGTGGTATCCATAGGGCAACCCCGCTCCCAATCCGCTCGAGGAGGGAGAATCCATGAGGATTTTCATCGCAGCGGTTGCCCTGACCTTTGCTTTCGCTTTCACTGCCACGCAATTTGCAGACGCGCCCACAGGCTTCGACAATAAAACCAACGGCATGGTGGATGACGCAACGCACCAGGCCGACCAAACGAAATTCGAAGAGACCGAGCAGTTAAGCGACGGGCTCGGGCCGCTATATAACGCGCAGTCGTGCCGAGAGTGCCACCAGAATCCCGTGTCGGGCGCCGCGTCTCAGGTGACGGAGTTACGCGTGGGCCATCTGGGACAGGACGGCCGTTTCCGCACTCCGGACATTCCGATCGCACACGGAGCCGA
>DATGJE010000339.1:0-2298 GCA_035295305.1 Candidatus Acidiferrales bacterium
ATAATACCTTGCGCTGCGTACTGATGCGCCCACTGATGACGGCGAGGGAATGATGGCGGCAAGCGCCACTCTGATCAAAGAAGTCGAGAAGCTGCGCGAGCAGATTCGCAAGCACGAATACCAGTATTACGTGCTCGACGCGCCCAGCGTTTCGGATGCCGAATTCGACCGCCTGATGAACAAGCTGAAGGCCCTCGAAGCCGAGCATCCGGAAATTATCACCGCCGATTCGCCCACGCTGCGCGTTGGCGGCGCGCCTCGCGAAGGTTTCCAGACTTACCGGCACACGCGGCCGATGATGAGTCTCGACAACGCGTACACCTTCGAGGAACTGCGTGATTTCGACCGCCGCGTCCGCGAACTTGCGGGACGCGAGCGCGTCGCGTACGTGGCCGAGCACAAATTCGACGGTTTGAGCATCGCGCTGATCTACGAAAACGCCTTGCTGGCGCGCGGTGTCACGCGCGGCGACGGCCAGACGGGTGAAGACGTTACGCCCAACGTCAAAACAATCCGCTCGATTCCGTTGCGCCTCGACCGTGAAATGCTGAAGAAGTTGTCACTGCCGCTCGATATCGAAGTTCGCGGCGAAGTCATCATGAACCGCGCGGCCTTTGCATCGCTGAATCAGCAACAGGAGGCAATCGGCGGGAAACTTTTCGCGAACCCGCGCAACGCCGCCGCGGGGGCTGTTCGCATGCTCGATCCTTCAATCACCGCCTCGCGCAAACTGGAATTCTTCGCGTACTACTTGCTTGCGAATGGACGCGCGCCGCTGAAACTCCATTCGCAATCGCTCGAAGCGTTGACGAAGCTCCACTTCAAGGCCAGCGCCGATTTCGAAATTTGCGAAACCATCGAGGACGTCGAGAAATACTGCACGAAATGGGAAGCGAAACGCGAGAAATTGCCTTACGAAGTCGACGGCGTGGTCGTGAAAGTGAACGAAGTCAGCATGCAGTCGGAGTTGGGTTACACGTCGAAAGCTCCGCGCTGGGCCATCGCGTATAAATGGGCCGCGCGGCAGGCGACGACTCTTGTGCGCGAGATTGGCTTCAACGTTGGCCGCACTGGAACGCTCACGCCGGTTGCATTTTTCGAGCCTGTGCCCATTGGCGGCGTCACCGTCAGCCGCTCCACGCTGCATAACATGGACGAAATCGAGCGCCTGAATATTCACGAAGGCGATACGGTGCTGGTCGAGCGCGCTGGCGACGTGATTCCGCACGTTCTTAAAGTCGTCAAGCACGGCAAGCAGGAAAAGCCTGTGCGCGTGCCGGAGAAATGCCCTGTCTGCGGCACGCGCATCCACCGCGTCGAAGGCGAAGTGGCTTATCGCTGCGTGAATGCCGCGTGTCCCGCAAAACGGAAGGAGTCGTTGCTGCATTTCGCCGGGCGCCACGCAATGAATATCGACGGCCTCGGCGAAAAAATAGTCGACCAGCTGATTGAGAAGGGAATCGTCAAGGATTTTGCCAGTCTGTATGAGCTGAAGCTCGACGAAGTTGCCGCGCTCGACCGCATGGCGGAAAAATCCGCGCAGAATCTGCTCGACGAAATTTCCGCCAGCAAAAAGAACGAGCTGTCGCGGCTTGTCTACGGTTTAGGTATCGGCTTTGTCGGCGAACGCACCGCGCAATTGCTCGCCGAACATTTTGGCTCGCTCGACAAAATCGCCAACGCCACGCTCGAAGAACTCACGGAAGTGCAGGAGATCGGCCCGAAAGTCGCCGGCAGCATCGTCGATTTCTTTTCCGAGAAACCGAATCGCAAATTAATTGACCGTTTGCGCGACGCGGGCGTACGCATGGAAGAAAAGCGTGTGGCTCCGAAGAGTACGCGGCTAGCAGGGAAGTCATTCGTCTTCACCGGGACGCTCGAACGCCACTCGCGCGAGGAAGCTGGCGCGCTCGTCGTGTCGCACGGCGGCAAAGTCGTGTCGTCGGTCAGCAAGAAAACGGATTACGTTGTCGTAGGCGCGGATCCCGGCTCAAAACACGAAAAAGCGAAATCCCTCGGCGTTCCCATCCTCGACGAAGCCGCCTTCGAAAAACTCATCGGCAAGAAATAAAAATCTAATTTTGTAACAACGAATCTTTTGCGTCGAGCTCACCGCCGCAAATCGCGCTCGTGAGATATACTCTGGCCATGTTACCGGCCGAGATGATCAAGCTCTGGGAAGAGCATACCCGCTACGAATTTGCCACGCGCGACACTGAATCCACGCTAGCCACTATGACCGAAGACGCTTACGTGAATCACGTCCCGGTGATGACGGGCGGTTGCGGCAAGGCTGCT
>DATGJE010000340.1:0-4754 GCA_035295305.1 Candidatus Acidiferrales bacterium
GAGTGCCAGTCGTCCAGGTTCGCGTCGGACATTGTCAAACGGCTGCCCGTTCCGATTTTCCACGTGAACGCAGAAGATCCGGACGCGGTCGTGCGTATTGCGCGGCTCGCGGTGGAGTATCGCTACGCGTTCCAAAGCCCCGTGGTCATCGACTTGATTGGTTACCGGCGCTACGGTCACAGCGAAATCGACGATC
Organism: Candidatus Acidiferrales bacterium; assembly: GCA_035295305.1. GTDB lineage: Bacteria > Acidobacteriota > Terriglobia > Acidiferrales > UBA7541 > DAHUXN01. The sequence goes on from DATGJE010000340.1 coordinate 197, forward strand.
CCACGATCACTCAGCCGTTGAGATACCGAAAAATTCAGGCGCATCCGCCGCTGTGGAAACTGTACGCGGAGAAGATCGGCGCGGATCCGGCGAGCACGGTTGAAGAAGTTCGCTCTGAATTCGAGGCGGCGCAGAAGAATGCTGTGAATTTCGAAAAAATCCCGAGGATGTGGCAACTCCCGCCGTACTGGAACAATTTCAAAGGCGGCCGGTATAAACCGGAGTTCGAAGTGGATACGGGAGTGCCGGAGGGCAGACTTCACGAGATTACAGCGAAACTGACGACCTATCCGAATGGTTTTGCGATTCATCCGAAAATAAAAAAACTGCTTGAACAGCGCACGGCCATGGGCGCGGGGAAAAGTTTGGTGGATTACGGTATGGCGGAGGCGCTGGCGTTCGGCTCGTTGCTGACCGAAGGCATCCCCGTCCGGCTGAGCGGCGAAGACAGCAAGCGCGGAACATTCAATCAGCGGCACGCAGCACTGATTGATACGCAAACCGAGGCGGAATTCATCCCGCTGGCGAATTTGTCGCCTGAACAAGCGAGATTCGAAGTGTACAACACAGCGCTTTCCGAAGCCGGAGTGATGGGGTTCGAGTACGGGTTCAGCCGCGATTTTCCCGAGGCGCTGGTGCTGTGGGAGGCGCAGTTCGGAGATTTTGCGAACGGCGCGCAGGTAATCATCGATCAATTTATTGCCGCGGGCGAGGACAAATGGAGGCTGCTTTCGGGCCTCGTGTTGTTGCTGCCTCACGGTTATGAAGGGCAAGGGCCGGAGCATTCAAGCGGGCGCATCGAGCGATATTTGCAACTGGCGGCGCGTGACAACATTCAAGTGTGCCAGCCGTCGAATGCCGCGCAGTATTTTCACTTGCTGCGACGCCAGGCGCTGCGGCGGTGGCGCAAGCCGCTAGTCGTGTTCACGCCGAAGAGCATGTTGCGCAATCCAGCAGCGGCTTCACCGATCGCGGATTTTTCGCAGCCACGATTCCAAACGGTGCTGCCGGACGCGGAAGTGCAACAACCAGCGCGCGTGCTGTTCTGTACGGGAAAAATCGGGCACGAGTTGGCGGCAGAACGAAAGCGGCGGAACGATGTGTCGACGGCGATCGTGTCTGTCGAGCAAATGTATCCGTTCCCGGAGAAGGAATTGGAGGAAATTCTGGCTGCATATTCGTCGGCGCAAGATTTTGTGTGGGTGCAGGAAGAGCCGGCGAATATGGGCGCATGGAATTTTGTGATGCCGCGGCTGAAGCGCGTGCTGCGCGGGCACGCGTTGCGTTCCGTGAAGCGCTCAGCGAGCGCCAGTCCAGCGACCGGCTCGGCAAAAGCGCACGAGTTGGAGCAGAAGACGCTGTTGGCGCTGGCGTTCGGGACAGGGAAAGCGTGAGGCATTCAGTGAAACTTGCCGCATCCGTGCTTCACCATGAAGTTGCCGAGTGGTCGTACCCTCCGAAATACCAGCGTATGCCAATCGTGTTGTAAATACCGAGTGGCTCCTTGTTTGGACCCGAGTCGAAAGCGCCTAGACTCTGATCGAATGGGCTGAACGACGTGACGCCATGATTGGTGACGCGCAATTCGAAATGTTTGGGCAGTTGAATGGCGAGGCCCATCGTGCGTTCCCATGCCAGAGGAGCCATCGAATATGTATATTTCACTTGGGGAATGTTGTTGCCGAAGAAGAAATTCGGCTGGAAGAAAAAATAGGCATGCTTGAGTGGCGTGCGAGCGAAGGGTTGAAATTCGATGTAACCGCCGATGATGTAACGCGCAAACGCACTGCAGGTTGGTTGAGGCTGATTACAGCGGCCAAGATCCGGCTCATTGTGCGGCGGCGCAAGTTCGAAATCGCCGTAGCCGCGCAGGAAATTCTTGCCGAAAAGCAATCGGCCTTGGTTGTAGTCCTTTGAGGAAGAGACTTGTGAAGAGCTCTGCGAGGCTGTTTGAGAGGAGATTTCTTGCGTCTGTGCGGACGTTTGCGCTGCGGCAGCGCTGCAGAAGAGCAGGAATGCAGCAAGCGAAACTAGAAATGGATGAAATGCACTAAAGAACTTGTGAAGCAGGGGTCGTGAGCTTCGCATAGAACTCCTCTTTTCTTTGAAGTGACTTTTGCGACACCCAATCTAGTTTCCAAAGGCCCGCGCGTGAACGGCGGCGAGGGTCAGTGGAGTCCCACCGAGCCGCGAACCGATTCGATTAATTTGGCCGAGTCGTAACCGACGCCATCCTTGAAGACGAGTTCCGTTTTTTCGATGTCGGCGATTTTTGCGGACGGATCACCGGCAACGACAATGAGATCTGCCTGCTTGCCGGCAGCGAGCGTGCCGATGTGATCTTCTTCCCCGAGAAAACGCGCGCCGTTTTCGGTGTAAATGTGAATGGCTTCGGCGGGAGTAAAACCTGCATCGACAAGAAGCTCCAGTTCGCGCTGATCGCCGAAGCCGGCGAGGTCGCCTCCGTAGCCAGTTGGATCTTCGCCGGCGAGGAGAACGCCACCGGCTTTCACGAAGTCGCGCTCGAACTGCATTTCTTTTTTCAGCAGCACAGGCCAAGAAGAATTCGCGTCTTCGGCGATATGGGCACGCGTATTCAGGTAGGCAATGGCGGCTTCGGGAAGCAGGGCGTCCAGGGCGCGCTGCTCGAGCGGCGGTTGATTGGGAGCGAACGTTTCAAAAATCACGATCGTGGACGTAACGGCGACGTGATGTGCCACGAGATCGTGAATCGTGCTCTGCACTGGCGCGCTTTCGATGTCGATCCCGGCGAGAGTTTTTGCGGTAAGCTGCTGCGAAGGACAGACGTTTGGCGTTTTGTCGGGGTCGAATTCCGTGTCAACCATGAGCCCGTGCTCAAGATCGTCGATGCCGAGCTCGGCGGCTTCTTTGAAACCGACGGAGCATAAGTGGCCAGTCACTTTGATGCCGCGCTTATGCGCTTCCCGGATAGCGGCGCCGAGTTCAGCGCGCGTGATGTGCATGTAGGCCTTAAATGATGTCACGCCTTCGTCGGCCCAGAAGTCGACGGTCTTGCGCGCGTCGTCGGGACCAGTGAGCTCGTGCATTTGCGGCGTGAACGAACCGGCTCCCTCAAGATACGGGCCAGTGACGTGGATTTTCGGTCCCGCGAGATTGCCCGCATCGATCGATTTTTTCAATTCCAAGTCAGTGTAAGGCTCGATACTGCCGGTGGTGCGCATCGAAGTGACACCATTCGCGAGATACAGGCGCGGAAAGCTGAAGCCCATTTCATTGTAGATAGCCACCGCGGTGCGGCCGCCCGAGGGATAGAACATGTGCTCGTGCATGCCGACCAGGCCGGGCAAGACGGTCTTGTTGGAGAGATCCAGGACCTGTGCGCCAACGGGCACAGAGGCGCCTGAAGAGTCGCCAATCGATTGAATCTTATCGCCGGAGATGATGATTGTTTGGTTGTTGCGCGCTGGCGAGCCTGTTCCATCGATGACGCGGGCGTGTGTGAGCGCGATTACAGGAGCGCTGACTTTGACGAATTCGCGCACGCCGAGAGCCAGCGATGGTGGAGTGGTTTGCCCGCGCAGTGGGGATGCCAACATGCAGATAAAACAGCAGAATATTGTTGCCTGTGCGAATCTCGTCATTGATTGTGTCCTTTCGCGAATACGCTGAAAGAAAGTGCGTAGCATAGAATGTTCATGCTGAGTCGCCATTCCGAACGCGCGCCATTTTGCTCCACCAGGCGCGCAGAGGCAACGGGGAATGCGGATGAAGCTACCAACCGTAGAAGTACCAAAGTTCGACCCAGAGTGAATATGAGCCTGATGCATTGACAGCATCGATTTACATGTGTTGACGCCCGCGGCAGCGCGGAATAGTCTGGCTGTTTTTCTGCTCGAGGTGAAGGATGAAGATAGAGGCATTCGAGCTGGAGCGTTGGCAATCCGTTTGGGAAAATCGCGTCGAGTTGAACATCGCGGAGAGCGGCGTGGAACCGTTAAGCGTTCGGGAACTCGTGGGCGACGGTGCGGATTTGGAGCGCGTGCTTGATACGCGTTTGGGGTATCCGCAGACAAATGGCAGCGAGGAATTGCGCGGGCGGATCGCGGCTCTTTACCCGGGCGCGAGGGCGGAGAACGTCCTGCTGACGTGCGGCGGGGCCGAAGCCAATTATTTGGCGACTTGGGGACTGATTGAGCGCGGCGACGAAGTAATTTTCATGCAGCCCAATTATATGCAGGTGGCAGGGCTGGCGCGCGGATTTGGCGCAAACGTGAAGCCGTGGTGGCTGCGGGAAGATTTGCAATGGGCGCCGGATGTCCATGAGCTGTCGGGTTTGATGTCGCCGAGAACAAAGATGATCGCGGTTTGCAATCCGAGCAACCCGACCGGAGCAGTGTTGAGCGAAACGATAATGAACGAGATTTGCGCGGAGGCAGGAAGGGTGGGCGCATGGATCTTGGCCGACGAGGTATATCGCGGCGCAGAGTTCAGCGGGAAAACGACGCCGAGTTTTTACGGACGATACGAACGCGTGCTGTGCACGGCGGGGCTGTCGAAGGCTTACGGGTTGCCGGGA
>DATGJE010000341.1:0-5808 GCA_035295305.1 Candidatus Acidiferrales bacterium
AAGAAGCGTACAACCCCGCGTTTATGCCCAATTTTGAAAAAATCGCCGAAGTGGATATCAATGGAAGAGTCGGCGGCAGCACGTGCTTCAACAATCCAAATGCGCGGAATTTCCTTGTCGCGCTCGTCGAAGATTGGTTCAGATCCAATGACCTGGACGGCGTGATGTGGGAATCGGAGCGCCAGGGCCCCTTGAACAATGCCATTGGAGCGCACTTCGGCCGATTCAATGGCCACGCATTTATCAACTGTTTCTGTGAGTATTGCGTGCGTAAGGCCACGGAACAAGGCATCAACGTCCCGCGAGTGCGCGAGGCGTACGTAGCTTTGGAAGCGTGGGTGAACGAAACTCTTCAGCAGCCGCGGGCAACCGATGGCGCGTTCCCGACGCTCTGGCGGCTGCTCCTCGAGTATCCCGAGATTTTGGCTTGGGAGCGATTCTGGTTCAAGAGTCAGGAGGAAGTCTACGGGCTGCTCTACGGTACGGTGAAAAAAATAAATCCCAGAGCCAAGGTTGGCTGGCACATCATGCACCTGGTGACCATGAGTCCGCTCTACAGGGCGGAACAGGATTACGCGAGACTGGCGCATTTTTCCGACTTTATCAAACCATGTACTTACAACAACTGCGCTGGGCCGCGCTTCGCGCAATACATCAGGAACGTCCAATCGACCATCTTCCGCGACTCGACGCCCGAGGAGGTTCTCGAACTTCATTACAATATCCTGGGACTTCATGGCGAGGCGGGTCTGGATAAACTGCCGACAACCGGGCTCTCCGCCATCTCCGTCGCGGTTGAGGCGCGGCGCGCGATCGCCGATGTCCGCGGCGCGATACCAATCTATCCGGGCATTGATATTGATATTCCCACCGGTTTAAACGAAAAGCGCACACAGCCCGCGGACGTCAAGGCCGCCGTGCTCGCCGCGTTCAAGTCCGGAGCGCCCGGCGTCGTTTTGTCACGCAAATACGCTGAAATGAAGCTCACGAACCTGGCGGGAGCGGGAGAAGCGCTGCGCGAATTGGGATTCGCATAGATTTTCTTCCCGCCGATCAATCGAATCGACTGAATCGGCAAAATCTATAGTGGGCGTGCAACGAAGGAGGAGACCATGTTGAGTTTTCGCGAAGTGCCGAGCGGAGTGGTTATCCTGGCGATGGCGCTGAGCCTGGCGTTTGCGGGTACATGTGTTGACGGAACCGATTTTGCGGCGGGCCATGCGTCGCGTGTTGCATCGGCACGAGCGCAATCAGATAAACTCAATCCAGAGGCGCTGGTTTACAAACTGCCAAGCCAGATTCAGTGGATTGACGATCCAATCGGCGCGAAGACCGCGGTGCTCGCGGGCGATCCGTCGAAGCCCGGCCTGTACGTCATGCTGGTGAAATGGACGCCGCATCACATGAGCCACCCGCACTGGCATCCGAACGACCGCTTCATCACCGTGCTTTCGGGTACGTGGTGGGTGGGCACGGGGACGAAATTCGATCCGGACGCCACCGTGGCGATGCCGACGGGCACTTTCGTCAAACATTTTGGCAAGCAAGTCCACTACGACGGCGCCAAGGACGAAGAGGCCGTGCTCGAAATCGTCGGCGAGGGCCCGGCTACTGCTACGCCAGCGAAAGCCCAGTGATTAGGTCGCGCGATTCATTTTCCCTTTGAGGCTGCTTTCAAGACGTCGATCATGGGCAAAGCTCCGTTTGCGCCGCCGATGTAGACGTCTGGTAAATGACCGTCCCAGTGAGCTTGCATCATTTCGATTGTGCGCAACTGCAGAAGCTCCGGCGTAATCTGCGTGCGCTGCACATTCAAAGCTTCCGCTTCCGCCTTGGCCTGAGTAACTTTCTGTTCGGCTTCCACTTGAATGCGCTTCAGATCGTTCTCTGCCTTGAGGGCATTCTGCGCTGCCGTCACTTTCGCTTCGATGGCGGTATTGAACTCGGTGGAGAAGCTGAAATCGGTGATGCTCACGGCATCCACGTTGATGTGGTGAGCCGCAAGCCGCTGCCGCACGTATCCCTCGATGCCATCACGAACGACGGGACGGTTCGCAATTAATTGCTCGGCGTCGAAGTGCGCTGTGTTCGCCTTCACGGCTTCCTGGATTGCGGGAACTACAACGCGCGCGACGGCGTCGTTATTCAGCTCAGACCAAATATCGGATACGCAGCACGGGTCCTGCCAATAAGCCAGCGTGACCTGCGTGTGGACTTCCTGCAAATCGTGACTCGACGCTTGCGAATCGAGCTTTTCGATTTGCACCTGCACGGAGATCGGTTGAACGGTTTCGATGAACGGAATGATGAAGTGCAAACCGGGATTCAAAACGCGTCCGGTGGTCGCACCGAAACGCAGCACAACGCCGCGATAGCCCGCGTCCACGGTAACGAACGACATCAAACACAAGAGCGTGACGGCCGCAACAACCCAGAAGGGCGCGGCGCGCAGCGGCGAGAATTTGATTGAGCGGTCGCCGTGCACGTTCTCGCCGAGGCGAACCGCTCGCACCAAGCCAACTCCGAGAAACACAACAAATACAAAAATCAGCAGTAGAGTCATAGGAAACACCCCCCTTCGTCGGCGGGGAACGTACGCTGTGCAGTTCGCCGGTGTCAACGTGAAACTTCAAACACCCTAAAGAATAAAGCGAAAAATGGAGCTATGCGACGGAAAGCCGATTCTGTAATTTTTTTCGCATTTGCGCGGAAACTCTCTGGCAAAATGAAAGTTAGAAACGCGGACGGGGCACGATGGCGATGAATCGAAGCCAAACGAAAGCAGAGCACACGCAGAAGACAGGGCACGAGCAGTTCACCGAGACGGTGTACGGCGTGCTGTGCGCCGCTTGTCACAATTACATTTTAATTGACCACACGAATTGTCCACCCACCTGCCGCGAACACGAGACGTGCCGGCAGGCGTACGGATCCTAGCGTTCCCCTGCTGGGCTGACATTTTGCCGCCGCGAGTTGCGTTGACTTGGATTGTGGCCCCGCATAAGATGCAACCAGCTTTTTTAAGCCTTTTCTGAGCTTTTCTTCGGGGGTAATGATGGCTTCCAGGCGATGGGATTTCTTGACGGCGCTGTTGGCGCTGGCTGTGCTGGTTGTCGTGTCGTATTCGCTTCTGCTCCAGGGTCAACACCTTCGCGTAGCCGCCTCGACTGGCCCGGTCTCTCGTTCCATCTCTGCGGGAACTGATCCTCGACTTACAGGGGCATACCGTTTCACGCGCGGTGGCTGGCTTTACGTTCACTTGGAAGGCTCGCCGGAGCAAATCGGCTTTCAGCATGGCTATCTGCTCGCGCCGGAAATTGCGGACGCTTTCGCCGCCGTGAAACTCGAAGACACGCATACAACGAAGAAGGACTGGGGCTTTTTCCGGCATGCGGCGCACGACATGCTGTGGCCTCACATCGAGGCCGAGTATCAGGCTGAACTGAAGGGAATCACGGCGGGGCTGAACGCGCACGGCGTCAAGATGACTCTCGACGACGTGGTGGCGCTGAATGCGTTCGAGGAATTGCCTGATTATTACGTGCCGTGGTACGACAAGCAAAATAAGACGACGCATGCGGCAAATGTGAAAGTGATTGGGCATTGCAGCGCGTTTGTGGCCACGGGAAGCTGGACGAAAGACGGCCAAATCGTGATCGCGCACAATAACTGGACGAATTATATGGTCGGCGAACGCTGGCGAATTATGTTCGACATTGTGCCGCAACATGGATATCGAATGATCATGGACGGTTTCCCCGGCGTGATAACCAGCGACGACGATTTTGGAATTAATTCCGACGGCCTGATGGTTACCGAAACCACGATTTCAGATTTTCATGGCTGGAATCCGGATGGCATACCGGAGTTTGTTCGCTCGCGGAAAGCTTTGCAGTACGCCGGCTCGATCGACGATTACGTGAAGATCATGCTCGACGGAAACAATGGCGGGTACGCGAACGACTGGCTTCTCGGCGACCGCAAAACCGGCGAGATTGCGCAATTCGAGTTGGGGTTGAGAGCTCACCGGGTGTGGCGCACGAAAGACGGCTACTACGTGGGCTCGAATTTCACGAGCGACCCGGAAGTGCTGAAGCTCGACACGACCTACAATTTGAATGACCCCACCGAATCGCCGAACGCGCGGCACGTCCGCTGGGATGAGTTGATGAAGGAAAATAAAGGCAAGATCGATGTGCCACTCGCCGAGAAATTCGAAGGCGACCATTTCGACGCGTACACAAAAAAGGATGGCCCCGACGTTCGCACTCTGTGCGGCCATGGAGACGATTCTCCGAGAGGCGACAAGGGATGGGGCGTCGCTCCTTACGATCCCATGGGCGCGGTGCAGGGTAAAGTCACCGACAGCAAGATGGCGGAGCAGATGAGTTTGGTCGCGCACACCGGCCATCCCTGCGGAGAAACTTTTTATGCCAAGCCATTCCTGGCCGCGCACCCGCAATATGATTGGCAAGCCCCGGAATTGCGTGACATGACCTCGGATCCGTGGACAACTTTCCACTCCGGCGAGTCGAAGTAGCCGCAATCGTGATAGTGCGAGCCGATTTTAAATTGGTAGGGAATCAAATTCTCGAGCACGAATTTTAGTGCGAGTTAGGACTCGCAGCTTTCCCATTTCCTCTCGACTTCACGGCACTGGAAAGCTACACTTCACGCGCCAACCCTTCACGTCAGCCGATGCGGAGTTTCTGTGCCCCTGATTGAGAGCCTTCTGCTGCTTCTCATTGTCTCCCGGATGATTGGGGAGATCGTCGAGCGTTTTGGGCAACCGGCCATGATCGGAGAGATCGCGGCCGGAATACTTCTGGGTCCCTCCGTGCTGAAATTGATCCATTTCACTCCCGAAATCAGGGCCCTGGCGGACCTCGGTGTGCTTCTACTGGTGTTTCTTGCAGGAATGGAAATGGATCTGGACGTCCTGTGGAAATCCTTTCGTGGCCGGGGCGCGTTGGTGGGGCTGTCGGGATTCCTTGTTCCACTGATTCTGGGAATCGGCGTGGGAATTGCGTTTGGCATGGACCGCACGCGGGAGATTTTCGTCGGTCTGTGCATTGCCATTACAGCGCTGCCCGTCAGCGTCCGAATTTTGATGGACCTGGGTAAGCTGCAAACGGACATCGGACAGAAAATTATCGGCGCTGCGGTGATGAACGACGTGATTTCGCTGCTCATGCTGGGCGTGATTGTCGACGTGAAGGGCGCTGGACCTGTGTCGCGGAGCGTGCTCGCGTCTCTGGGACTGGCGCTGCTGAAAGCGGTGGTTTTCATGGCGGGATTTATTGCCGTTTCGCGCCTGATCAAACGGCATTCCGGTAAGCGATTTGTGCGTTCCCGCAATCTTGTGGATCGCTTGGTGGTGCACCTCAAGGGGAAGGAATCGCTCTTCGCCGTTGTTTTTTTGTTTGTCATGGCGTTTGCGGCTTTCTCTCAAATTCTGGGGCTCGATTTCATCGTGGGCGCATTTTTTGGCTCCATGCTGCTGAGTTATGCCGTCTTGGGGCGCGCGAATTTTGAGGAGGTCCAGAAAACGGCGTCGAACGTGACCATGGGTTTTCTAGGGCCTATTTTTTTCGCCGCAATCGGATTGGAATTCGACGCGTCGAGCTTGAGGAACTGGACACTGGTCGCGGCTGTGCTGGTGGCCGCGTTTGTCAGCAAGATATTTGGAGGTTACCTCGGCGGCCGAATGGCGAAAATGTCGAGCAATGAGAGTTGGGCGCTGGGCATTGGCCTGAATGGCCGCGGGATTATGGAGCTGGTCATTGCGAATATCGCGCTCGCAAAGGG
>DATGJE010000342.1:0-10375 GCA_035295305.1 Candidatus Acidiferrales bacterium
ATTGCTGACTCCGCCGGCCACATTCTCGGCCTCGCTACCGGCATTTCCTGAACCGGCACCGCTCTTCCCGTCGGCTAAGTTTCAAATGCCCGCGCGCCCGGAGGCTCTCAGCATTCCCGTTCCCGCATTCTCTGCGCCTACGTTTCACGCGGCCGAGCCGGCCCCGAGGTATGTCACCGACTCCACCACAGGGCAGCGCGACGTCTCTTGGCGGCTGTTGCCAACCAACTTTCTCGATGACCAGCGAGCCATGTGGCTTTTTCCTGTCCAACTCGCGCACGGCCATCATTGGCTGCCCACCATTTCAATCATCGGATTTACGGCTGGCCTCGTCGTAGCCGATCCGCACGACACACCGTATTTTCGCCGCACCACGGCCTTCGACGATTTTAATGGCAGCTTCAGCAAGACAATCACGGACGCTGAACTCGCGGCCGGTCCAGGGTTGGCTTATTTGGTAGGGCTAGTCCGGCACGATCCTTACGCACAGAAAACGGCATTGTTTGCCGGCGAGGCCGCGGCGGACGGGATGGTTTTCTACGGCATCGCGCAAATGGCCACGCACCGTCGGCGGCCTATCGAAATCCCGCCGGACGGGAACTTCTCGGACACGTTCTTTGAAGGCCACAAAGGCATACTTTCAAACAGCTTTCCCTCGGGCCACGCAATCGAGGCATTTGGAATCGCCACTGTATTTGCGAGACGCTATCGAAAGCACCGTTGGGTTCCATTGCTCGCCTATGGAGTCGCAAGCGTCATCTGTTTCTCGCGGATTACGCTGCAATCGCACTTTCCCTCGGACGTATTCCTGGGCGCGGCGCTTGGCTATACCGTGGCCCGTTACGACGTTCTCCGCGGGCAGTGACACGTACGCTTCCAGGCCCAATAAGAAAATCCACAGAGTTTCCGTTTTTCGTCTGTCAGGATAAACTTACGGGCGGCAGGATTTCGTACGCCGCCATCTAAATTCATATGAAAATTCTTACTGTTGACGAAATGCGCGCGGCCGACCGTTTGACGACGGAGCGATACGCAATCCCGAGCCTAGCGCTAATGGAGAACGCGGGTTCGTCGATTGCACGATTTGTCGCCGCGCACTTTTCGCCGCTCAAGCGACGGCGCGTCGTCGTATTGTGTGGCAAAGGGAACAACGGCGGAGACGGTTTTGTCGTCGCGCGCAAACTCCGTGAACTTGGCGGGCAGCCAATCGTTTTTCTCTTCGCCGATCCTTCCGAACTAACCGGCGATGCTGCAGAGAATTTTCAACGCTTGCGCACTGCATCGATTGAAACCACAGTCATTGCTAACGCGACAGCATGGGGTCAGTCGTGCAATTCACTTGTGGGCGCCGCGGTTATTGTTGACGCTCTCTTTGGGACAGGCCTGCGCGGTTCCGTTGATGGTTTGTTGGCGCAGGTGATTCAGGACGTGAACCGGCACGAACACCGCACTTGTATTGTCTCGGTCGATATTCCTTCGGGACTCTTGGCGAACACAGGGGAGGCCGCCGGTTCGGCGGTTGTTGCCGACTACACAATCACCTTCACCGCTCCGAAAGTTGGGATGATCGCTGCGTCCGCGCGTCCCTGGATAGGTCGGCTAACAGTTGCCGACATTGGTTCGCCGCGTGCCCTGATCGAGGAAATCTCGCAGAGCAAAGTCCGCTGGCTGGAGCCGTGGGAATTTCGCACCATGCCAACGGGGCGAAAGGCCGACTCGAACAAGGGTCTGTACGGCCACGCATTGATTGTTGCGGGCTCGACGGGCAAGGCCGGTGCCGCGGCACTGGCTGCGATGGGCGCTTTGCGTGCCGGCGCGGGCTTGGTCACCGTCGCCACGCCCGAACCAGTACTTCGCACCGTCGCCGGATTTGCACCGGAAATCATGACCGAGCCCTTGCACGCCACTGCTGCGGGAACCATTGCGCGCGACGTTTTTGATTCGGGCGGCTTCACGAAGATCCTCGAAGGAAAAACCGTGCTCGCACTCGGTCCTGGATTAACCACGCAAGTAGAAACGCAGCAGTTCGTCCGGTCGATTATTGCCAGCCGCCAGCAAATTCCAGTCATCCTGGATGCCGATGGTTTGAATGCTTTCGCCGGACGCGCCGACGAGCTTCGCGGCTCGCGTGAAATGCTCGCGGTCACTCCGCATCCGGGCGAAATGGCGCGGCTAATCAGCAGTACAGTCAAAGATGTCCAGTCGCGTCGCCTCGAAGTGGCGCGAAAGTCGGCGAGTGATTGGCAAGCGTTCGTCATACTGAAAGGCTATCAAACAATTTTGGCGGCGCCGGATGGCGCGGCGTGGATTAATTCCACCGGAAATCCGGGCATGTCGACCGGCGGCACCGGAGATGTGTTGACGGGAATGCTGGCGGGTTTTACGGCCCAATTTGGGGTCCAGAATTGGCCGCTGGCGCTTGCATGCGGGGTCTACTTGCATGGCCTGGCGGGCGATTTAGCAGCCGAGGAATTTGGCGAAGCGCCCCTCATCGCCACCGATGTCATTCGGGCAATTCCCGCCGCATGTGCGCAACTCCGCGACGCGATTCAGGCGCTCTGAGATGCCAGCTGTCGAAATTCTTTCGCGCTCGGCTGAAGAAACGATTTCCCGGGGCAGAGAACTGGCCGCCGGTTTACGTCCGCCGCTTTTGGTTCTTCTAACGGGCGAGCTGGGTGCGGGCAAAACGACGCTGGCAAAGGGCATCATCAGCGGCCTCGGAGCTGCCGCCGAAGAAGACATCACCAGCCCCACTTTCACACTCATTCACACCTTTACCGGCCGCGTTAAAGTCTTTCACGTGGACCTCTATCGTGTCTCAGATGTACACGATTTCGACACTCTAGGCTTGGAGGACCTTTTCGCTGAGCCTGCGATTGTATTGATCGAATGGCCCGAACGTATGCGCCTGCGTACAGACTGGCCCGTGCTGCGCATTGGACTCGAGCACGTCGCCGAAGACGTGCGAAAAATCACTATACCTGAAATCGTATCGCAGAAATTGACGCAACAAATCGGCGGCAAAGCATAGAACACCAAACAGAGCGCCTCCCGAGTTAGTCGTAGGCAGGCTAGTGATGCCAGCGCTGAATTGCCCGCCACAGTTCAGCGAGCAGCGGCCAAAGCACGGCAATCCCGAGCAGCACCGCCATGATTTTGCGCCTCGCGGCTATTCCGAATCGCCAAGCTGCGTCAGGACCGTGGCGTTCGCAGAAGCCACCCTCAAGCGCCGGCTCCTCGCACCGCTCGCCCGATCTTCCCAAATGCAGGCAGCGGGGTCCCTGTCCGTCCGCCGGGTTAACGACTTGGTCTCTCATCCTTGCGTCACTCTCGCATTCTGCTACAGTCAAAAGAGTAAGGCCAGATTGGTCTCATGCCGGACACCACCACCGCAACGCCGGCACGCCCGGCGCGCCTGAAGCTCGAGCCGTATTCTGCCGAGTTGCGCCTCGCGGCACTCACGCCCGGCATCGACAATATCCATTATGATGTCTATCTAAGTCCGCGATTTCTTGAAGCGGGTCGCCAGTACCTCGCCGATCTCGTGCGCCAGGCGGCTTCTCTCCAGCAGTTCTTCGGCTTCGAATCGCGGCAGCCGCGCGCAGGTGACTCCTCGCAGTTCCGCAAACTTCTCAGCGAACTCCTGCAATCTGGAATTACGCGCGCGCAGTTCGAAAAAAACATCGAGTTCGATTTACTGCTCCGCTTAGCCGTGCTGAAATTTTTCACGCAGGAGCTTGCCAGCGAATTCTCTAGCTTGATCGTTGAATGCAAGGAGCATATTCGTTCCAGGGGTTCCGTCTTCGAACACAGCGAGCAGGCGCACGTGAAGCGTGCACAAATCGCCGAGCTGCAATCCAACCGTAAAACCATCGTGCGCCGCGCTGGCCAAACGTTGTTTCATATTCTCAAGGAGCTGGATGAAACCGTCCTCGCGAAATCGCGCCGCGCGCTCTTTGGCGAAGATTTTGCGGACACCTACGAGCTGCTCACCAACCGCCTTCTCTTTGTTGAAAACGGAAACGACGATTATCTTTTCCTGGAACACTATGTTCTGCTAGGCAATTTCTTGCAGGACCCTGACCGCTTCGAGAATTTCGACACCCTGTTGATCGACTTTCTTCGCGACTTTGTTATCACGGAGGCAGCTTCGGAAGAACTTCGCCGCGCTCAGGAAACATACGGCAAGCTCGTTGAGCAGGCTCTCGGCAAGCGTTCCGGATTGGCTAAGCTGGAAGAAGAGCAAGAGGAAGCACTACGTAGGGTCGGCGGCGGTGAAGGTTTTCTTCCTGGGATTTTCAAACGTCGCGGCGGCGCGGAAGCAGAGACGAATCTGGCTGTGTTGCGCCGGCGCCAGGCAGACCTCGAATTTCAACTTGCTGAGATTAGTCCGGAACTCGAGGCAGCCAAACAAAAGGTGGACTTCCTGACCGAGGAATTTCGCAGCCGGCTGGGCGATTACCTCAGCGAGCCGCAGAATGCGCGCCGTTTGTTCGATCCATCGGTCGCGGGTGGTCACGGCGCGGGCGAAGGAGAAGTCCGCGAGCGCTTGCTCGAGGAATTGCACCGGCGCCTCGAGGAGCGCGATCTTCTCGGATACGTGGTCGCCAGCTACGAAGTCTGCAATCTTTATAATGATTTTTGCCCGCCGGTTCACTTGCAGCAGCTCCGGCGCGCGCTGTTGTCTCGCGACGAAATGAAACGCGTCGAAAAAGTGTTGGGCCAATTTCCAGCGCGAAATTTTTCGCTCAAACGCATCGAGGAAGCCTCGAAGGCTTTGCGTCACTATTCCCATGACGAATCGCGCGCCTTGGTGCTGCGTTTCGTGCAGGACTTGATGCGTCTCCGCCGCGATCGCCGGAATTATCATCACGTCGCCGCATGGCTCGAGAAAATCAACCTGGTACGCTCAGACCGCCAGCGCGAACTCTCGCGCGTCAATAACACTCTCTACGAATTCGTGTTCTCCGATGAGCGCCGCGGCACCGATGATCCGGTTGTATCGCATACGGTCATCAAGGCGGACGTTCGCGGCTCGACGGAAATCACTAAAGATCTGCTGGCGCGCGGTCTTAACCCCGCATCGCACTTCAGTCTCACGCTTCACGAGCCCGTCAAACGCCTCCTTGAACGCCACGGCGCGGCGAAAGTTTTTCTTGAGGGCGACGCAATCATCCTGGCCATCTACGAAACGGAATCGAATCGCGCGGGCCAACGCGCCGTGGCGAAGGCGTGCGTGCTCGCGCGCGAGATTATTGAAGTGACGCAGGCGTACAACGCGAAAGCGGAAGCCGGAAATTTGCCGCGGCTCGAGCTCGGTATCGGCGTAGCGTTTCAAAATTCCGCTCCGTCTGTCTGGTCGGATGGCGACTCGAAGATCATGATCTCGAAGGCTCTGAATCTTTCCGATCGTCTGTCGAGCTGCTCGAAGATGGCGCGCCGCTTGTTTGCCAAGAATCCTTCGCCATTTCGCGTGTTCCTGTTGCAGACCTTAATCGTGGAAGGCGCGGGCGAGGAAGAGGGCGACGAACTGCTGATGCGCTACAACATGAATGGTATCGAGCTCAACGAGGAAGGTTTTCAGAAGCTCACCGGCGAGATTTCGCTTTTCCCGCTGGAGGGAAGTTTCCCCATGCCGTGGGGAAAGGATCGCGCGCAACTTTTCTACGGCGAATTGCCATTCGGCGACTCGCTTGAACCGATTGTGATTCGCCGCGGAATGACGCGCGAGCTCCAGGCCGGCGGCAAAATCGGCGGCCCCACGAATCGCCCTTATTTTGAAGTTTGCGTCCATCCCAAACTTCTCGAACTCGCCCGCAAAAAAGTCGGCGCGACAAAGCGCTGAGACCGCGACACCTTCTCTTCCTTTCTTGCTTCTCCTCCTTGTTTTACATGACAAGTCTCGCCACTTGCTAAGGACCGCGCGCGGATTCGGCTGCTTTGCCGGCCCGTCCTCTCCCGTTATACTTCCAGCGGAGGCGAAAATGGTCCGGTGACTGTCCCGGCCTTCAAAGCCGGCGATTCGGCTCCTAGCGAGTCGAATGGTGGGTTCGACTCCCACACGCTTCCGCCAACCTTGCGTAAGTCAATCACTCACGCGCGAACTTCAGTAATACTTCGTGTTCCGGTAATGATTGGAATCCTCCCACCTGCTCCATTGCGTCGCGCTGTGCTTGTGGGATGACGTGCGAGTAGATCCGTAACGTCGTCTTCACGTCGGCGTGACGCAATTGATTTTGAAGCACGGTAAGAGGGACTGACGCTGGCACAGACAACGAGCCTGTCGTACTGCAGAAGGCATGGCTCGGTGGTGCCGCGACTGGCGGGCTAAAGGTTTGGGCTAGAGAATTTCGCGCTATAAGACGTGGTATTGTTGCGCCGGGAGGGTAAAGACTCTATGAAGCAACCAATGTTTGACGACAAGGAAGGCGCGATTTTGATTGCAATGTACGAAGCTGGGAATCATATCTACACCTCGTACACGCTTGCCTCGCAACTGAATCCGACAGTGCAAAGGGGAACTCCGCCCGCTTTGGCGGCGTTCACAGAGACTCGAGAAACGACGGAACGGCTGATCGCCCGCGGTCTCGTGCGCGGAGAACGGCTTAAGGGAGCTGACGGTGTCTACTTCAACAAACTGAAGCTCACCACCAAAGGTGAGCGGGCGGCGATTCGTTATCGGGAAACTGTCAAGCAGGCTGAAATCGCGGCGTTTGAGCTGCAGGAAACTGAGAAGTCGAAGAAGACCGAAAGCCCCTGAGTCAAAGGAATGATTCGGTACCGAATGGAGCTGGGCCATAATATTAGACGCATTTTGCTAGTTCTCGTTCTTTCTGGACTCGCTGGATGCATTTCGTTACCCTTTTGAGATCTCGCGAGTACGTGTAACAGACTCGTAGTCGTGATTGTGTCGCACGATTGTATCTACCTCGACCAGCGTTCCACGCTTGAGTTTGCCTAGTAGATGTGACTCGTTTATTCTGACCGTGCTTCTTATGCCGTCGTGCATGAAGCTGAAGAACCACCTGTCTGGCATACTTTCGTACCAGTAATCTTCAAAGACTCCCTTATATGTTTTTCCGTTTCCGTCTGAGGGTTGGTTGAGCGCCAATTTCCCGCGTAGCCATTTCCAGAACCGCTCCGAGACAAATGTCGCTCCTTTCTTAAGAGCTGTACTGATTGCTTCCTTTTTAATCAGAACAAGTAACGCAATTAGTACTGTGGTTATCCAGAAAATGAAAGAGTGCCACACGCCAGGACTGTACAACTGGTTGGCCTCTTTGAGCAAGTCGTCGATTTTCCGCTTGTCAAGGCACGATCTTGCCGATGTAAGTACTCGCGTGGTAGCGTAACGGAGGATTAACCTTATGAAAACAGTAGGTCGAGTCCTTGCAGCGCTGTTCGGCGGACTGCTTGTTTTAGTTCAACTGTCGAATATCCTGAAGTTACCATTTCCGTCTTACGCTCAAGCCGTTGGCTTCGATCTAGCGTGGATTTTGATTCTCGTAGCGGGCGTTTACCTGCTGCTGTGGGGTCTAGGGGTGAAATTAACTCGCAAGAAAGCAAACTAGGACGGGGCGCATGATGACGCGAGGAGAAAACGTCAATGAGGAGCTGATTCGAACATAGGACAGTGAATAATGACGATGACCGACATTTTTTTAGGAGTGATTGCCTGTGTCTTGATCTGGGCAGTGGCCAAGTGGCGCAGTGACGTAGCTCAAGCCGAGCGGAGGCTTCGGCACAAGAGACAGAAGTGTGCAGATGTATACAACGCTCGGTTGCATGCCAACTACTCCAAGTGGTTCGATGATATGACAAAGGAGGGCTTCAGCCCCACGTTCCTTTCCAACATACGCAGGCTGACGCCAGACGAGGTAGGCGTTGAGGAGTGGCAGAGCCCCGAGGAGTATTTGAAGATCGACCCAGATTGGCACGGTCATCCAGACTTCGAGAAGCTGCTTGCCATGTCATATACGGACGAACAGCGCAAGGAGATGAAGCAACCAGGCTGGGACGAGCAGCGCAAGCTGCGGGTTCTAAGAAGGTTGCAATCAAAGTAATACTACCGTAATGATTGGAGAGGTGCGGGAGTCCGCAACGCCGCATAAACATTGGCCGACTTCAGAATCACTCTAATTTCGACTCCCACACGCTTCCGCCATCGCTCTTCGGTTCTTGACACCAAGACTCGGGAACGTTCATTCGCATTGCCGTACAGGGAACGGTGTATCCTTACAAAATTGGCATTCAGCACCTTGGAGGTCGGAATGAAGATCGAAATTGTTCACTGCCCAACGTGAGAGAACAACGGGGCCAAGGTCACGAGTCTCGTGGCCCTCATCAAGAAGCGACTAGGGATGGATGCCGTCCTTACCCCTGGTAAGACCGGCCAGTTCGAGGTGATTGCGGACGGCGAAAGGATCGCCGAGCGCGGCGGGAACTGGCTAACGCGGAAGTTTGGCGCAGGCTATCCCGATCTCGACGCAGTGGTCGAGCGGCTTGAAAAGCACCGCACGAGTGGCGCACCTTGAAGGAAAAGTGCGGCAATCGAAAGAAGCTGATGTGCTATAGCCTCGTGTTCCATTTGTTCCGGTTGGATTCTTGTGTGGGTTGCAACGCCGCCGAAACACAGACGTTAGAGTAACGTCTCTCGGGTCGACTCCCACACGCCTCCGCCATAAACCCGTTTCTTCACTTGCAGCAGCCCGCCGCTCACCAAGCCGGGAAGGCTCGATGGCCGTTTGGCTCCGAGGAGGTAGGCATGGATAGGCTGAAAAATCTGGTGGGCATAGTCACGGGCGGAGCTCTGGGAATCGGCCGGGCGAGTTGCCTGTTATTTGCGCGCGAGGGAGCAGTTGTTGCTGTTACCGACGTTCTCGATACAGAAGGAGCCCAGCTCGTTCGGGAAATCAACTCATCCGGCGGTGTCGCAGAATACTGGCATTTGGATGTCACCAAGGAGGCCGAAGTCCAGGACGTCTTCAGCAAGATCCGGAACAGGTTTGGAAAGATCGATGTCTTGGTGAACAACGCCGGAATATCAGGAGCGAATAAGCCTACCCACGAAGTGACCGAGCAGGAATGGGACAAGCTGATGGCGGTGAATGTGAAAGGCGTTTTCTTCTGCACGAAGCATGCTGTTCCTTACATGAAGGCCGCGCATCGCGGCAGCATCATCAATCTATCCTCCATTTATGGAATTGTTGGCGCAGCGGATGCCCCTCCGTACCACGCCTCCAAAGGCGCTGTACGGCTCATGGCAAAGAACGACGCGTTGCTTTATGCTGCTGACAACATCCGCGTAAATTCTGTGCATCCGGGATTTATCTGGACTCCCATGGTTGAGAACTTCGCAAAACAATCAGATGTAGGCGAAAAGGACTTCCGCAAAATGATCGACAGCAAACATCCGCTGGGACACATCGGCGAACCGAATGACATCGCATGGGGAATCGTTTATCTAGCGTCCGAGGAAGCGAAGTTTGTTACGGGAAGTGAATTAGTAATTGATGGCGGGTACACCGCGCAATGAACCGCTTTTCCGCCCTAAAACTAAGTCGTTGAAAGCAGAACCTGTCATCGAGGTCCATGGTTATTCCAAATGGGCTGCGAAAGCGGTTGTCCCGAGTCGAAGCGAACACACTACACCCGCCCTTCTGCGGTCGCGAAGTCGAGCCTTCTGTCTTGCGGCAACTGCCCCTCAAGCTGTTTCCCCGGCATCAAGCAGCGGCCTTTTGTGGAACCACTCGTGGTAATTCCGGTCGGTAAAGCTTTTTCAAAGTGTCCACCACGTCATCATGGGATAACTCGGGTGTCCTCCCCGGAATCCTGGCCTCGGAATGAAGCACGACATCGTCCATGGACAGGATCCCTTCGAGCTTGCCATTGGCATTGATTACGGGCAAGCGCCGAACCTTCGCCTCGCCCATCGTTGCCAGCGCTGTGCGCACGTCGTCGTCCGCCTTGCAGCCAAAAACATTGCCTGAAGCAACCTGCCCCACGGTAATTTCTCCTGGCAGTCGATTCCGAGTTCCCAACGCAATGCTAACGTCCCGGTCCGTCACGACGCCAATAACCTTTTGTTGAGCATCCACGATTGGGAGAATTCCGCAGTTCTGTTTCCACAGGATTTCTACTGCGGAGCCCAGGTTTGTTTCCGAGGTGCAGCTGGCGGGTGTCCCCACCATTACGTCTTTCACTTTCATCGTTGGTCTCCTTTCGTATCATTCGCAAACGTCTCTAACTTTTTGGACGCAATCTTTACCTTTTGTCCTGGTGTGTCTAATGATTCTGGTCTCGTGAGACTGTCCGCGCTGTGCAAAGGATCACCGTTGCTCGTGACGCACATCACATGGCCCAGCAACGCGCAGTG
>DATGJE010000343.1:0-2660 GCA_035295305.1 Candidatus Acidiferrales bacterium
CCTCGCTAAAAGTTATCGCGAGGCGCAAACTTACGTTTCGCCTCTCGTTTTTGTTGCCATCGCCCCTGCGATCATTGGCGCGCTCCCTGGCGTCGAGCTGAATTGGAAGACAGCGCTGGTTCCCATCCTCAACACCAGCCTCGTCAGCAAGGAAGTCATCGGCGGCACGTATCACTGGACGACCATGCTGATGGTATTCGGCATGACGTGCGTCTACGCAGCCATTTCTCTTGGCGCGGCCATCTATATGTTCAACCGCGAAGACGTCCTCTTCCGCACATAGCCACAAATCCAAGCAAACCACCGCTCGCGTATCCCCCAGAAGAGCTTCTAGCGCGCTTCCTTTGAACGAAACACTCCGTGCTAGAATCGCTGGCGCAATGTCTGACGGCTCGCTCATAGATGTCCGCGCACTCTCGAAAGACTTCCGCACCTTTCGCCGCCGCGAAGGCGTTTGGGGCTCGATCCAAAATCTTTTCGTCCGCGACTATTTAACCGTCAACGCCGTCTACAAAGTCAGCTTCGAAGTTGCGCGCGGCGAAATGGTCGGCTACATCGGCCCCAACGGCGCCGGCAAATCCACCAGCATCAAAATGCTCACCGGAATTCTGATGCCCAGCTCAGGCGAAGCGCGCGTCAACGGCTTCCTTCCCTACAAACAGCGCCGCCAATACGTGAAAACCATCGGCGTCGTCTTCGGCCAGCGCACGCAGCTTTGGTGGGACATCGCCGTCATCGAATCCTTCAAGCTCCTTCGCCGCATTTATGAAGTTTCCGAACGCGATTTTCGCGAGCGCATGGAAAAATTCAATCAAATCCTCGGCATTCAGGATTATTTGTACACGCCCGTGCGCAAACTTTCTCTCGGCGAGCGCATGCGTTGTGATCTGGCAGCCGCGCTGTTGCACAATCCGCCGCTGCTTTTTTTGGACGAGCCCACCATCGGCCTCGACGTCGTCGCCAAAGATCAGATTCGCAAATTCCTCCGCGCCATCAATCGCGAATTTCAAACCACTGTCTTGCTGACTACGCACGACCTCGACGACATCGAAGAACTTTGCCGCCGCATCATGATCATCGATCATGGCCGCCTTCTCTATGACGGCCCGCTCGATCTCTTGAAGCAAAAATTGCTGCGCACCAAGCAGATCAAATTCGCCGTGAAAGACTCCGAGCAGCTCGCTCGCGTTCCATCCATTGCTCGCGACGGCCTCGAACTCGAACAAGTCGACCAGCTCACCTACCGTATCCGCTTCGACCGCGTGAAAGTTTCCACTTCGGATTTGATTCGTCAGATTCTCAATACCGTTGAAGTTCGCGACTTGCTCATCGAAGACGAGCCTATCGAGGAGGTCGTCAAGCGCATCTACGCCGGCGAAGCCCTCCACGAAGTCGCCCTCTAACCGCATGCTCGAACAACGTGAAGCTCATGCCTGAAAATTCGAATTTCCACATGACGCCCGACGAATTCCGCCGCCACGGCAAGGCCGTCGTGGATTGGATTGCGGATTACTACGAGCGCGTCGAATCGCTTCCTGTGATGTCGACAGTGAAGCCCGGACAAATCCGCGCATCGCTTCCGAAAAATCCGCCGGCGCAGGGCGAGTCGTTCGAAATCATGTTGAAAGATGTCGAGAATCTGATTCTTCCCGGCATCACGCATTGGCAATCGCCGAATTTCTTCGCATTTTTTCCGTCGAACACTTCGTTCCCTTCCATCATGGGCGAAATGCTTTCCGCGGGACTCGGCGTGCAGGGAATGCTTTGGGCCACCAGCCCCGCATGCACGGAACTCGAAACCCATGTCCTCGATTGGCTCGTCGAAATGTTGGCGCTGCCGAAAAGCTTTTCTT
Organism: Candidatus Acidiferrales bacterium; assembly: GCA_035295305.1. GTDB lineage: Bacteria > Acidobacteriota > Terriglobia > Acidiferrales > UBA7541 > DAHUXN01. Next base: position 1,854 of record DATGJE010000343.1, read on the forward strand.
CTGCAACCAACGGCGGCGGCGTGATTCAGGACACGGCTTCGAATTCTTCTCTCTGCGCTCTCCTGGCCGCGCGCGAACGCGCCACAAACTTCGCTTCAAACGAACGCGGCTGCGACGGCCGTCTCGTCGCTTACACCTCCTCGCAAGCGCACTCCTCAGTTGAGAAGGCCGTGAAAATCGCCGGCCTCGGCCGCGAAAATCTGCGCTTGATCGAAGTGGACGAAAAATTCGCCATGCGTCCCGCCGCGCTGGCCGCGCAAATCAAACGCGACATCGCCGCTGGCCGCATTCCCTGTTTCGTCTCCGCCACCGTCGGCACCACTTCGTCGAATGCGATGGATCCGGTCCGCGCCATCGGCGAAATCTGCCGCGAAAATAAAATCTGGCTGCACGTTGACGCCGCCATGTCCGGCACTGCGGCGCTGTGCCCGGAATTTCGTTGGATTCACGACGGCCTCGAACTCGCCGACAGTTATTGCTTCAATCCTCACAAATGGATGTTCACGAATTTCGATTGCGATTGTTTTTACGTCGCCGACCGCAAAGCGCTCATCAACACCATGAGCGTCCTGCCCGAATATCTCCGCAATCAGGCCACCGAATCCGGCGCGGTCATCGATTATCGCGACTGGCACATCCCGCTCGGCCGCCGTTTTCGCGCGCTGAAATTATGGTTCGTGATTCGTCACTACGGCGTCGAAGGTTTGCAGCATCACGTCCGACGTCACGTCGAACTCGCGCAGCAATTCGCATCCTGGGTCCGCGACGATAGCCAAAACAATGGCCAATTCGAGCTAGCCGCGCCCG
>DATGJE010000344.1:0-3559 GCA_035295305.1 Candidatus Acidiferrales bacterium
GTACACGGATACCTGTGCCACGCCACTGATCATTGATATCTGTTCGCCCAGCAGCGTCTCCGCGTACTCGTCCACCTCGGATAACGGCAGCGTCGGCGACGTCACGGCCAAAAAGAAAATCGGCGAATCCGCGGGATTCACTTTCTTGAACGTCGGCGGCGTCGGCATATTCGGCGGCAACTGGTTCGCTGCGGCTGTAATCGCCGTCTGCACATCCTGCGCCGCCGCGTCGATGTTCCGCGACAAATCGAATTGCAGCGTGATGGAAGTCGATCCCAGCGAGCTCGTCGAAGTCATCGAGTCGAGACCTGCGATCGTCGTGAATTGCTTTTCGAGCGGAGTCGCCACCGCCGAAGCCATCGTCTCCGGACTGGCGCCCGCCAGACTCGCCGAAACCGTAAGCGTGGGGAAATCGACATTCGGCAAATCGCTGACCGCGAGGCTCCGGTACGCAATCACCCCAAACAGCAGAATGGCCAGCATCGTCAAGCTGGTCATCACCGGACGCTTAATGAAATTTTCCGCGATTTGCATTCCGCTTCTCGCTCTTCCTTAAAGACTCGTCTTGATTTCCACTTTCACGCCCGGCACCAGCCGCACCTGGCCGTCGGTCACCACGGTTTCTCCCGCCTTCACTCCATCTGCGATCACTGATTCCCCGCCGACCGTACGCGCTACTTTCACTACGCGCGAATCCACCGTCATGTCCGGCTTGATCACAAATATATAATCGCCTTGCTGCCCTGTCTGCACCGCCTGCGACGGCACGACTACGGCTTTCTCCTGTTCTGATAATCGCAAGATCACCGTCACAAATTCTCCTGGCCACAATCGCGAATCCGTATTGGGGAATGTGCCCTTCAACACGATCGTTCCCGTCGTCGCATCTACCGTATTGTTCACAAACGTCAGGTGACCAGATTCCTCCTTCGTATTGTCGGACGTGGTCGCTTGGATCGGCAGCTTGCCTCGTTTCATATAAGCCTTGATCTCATCCAGGTATTGTTGTGGCACAGAGAAGTCCACGTACAGTGGGGAAATCTTGTTGATGATCACAAGAACGGGAACGTCATTCGCTTTTACCACAGCCCCGGGATAGACCAGCTGGCTCCCCACACGTCCGCTGATGGGCGCGTAAATCAAGCAGTAGGCAACTTGTAGCTTCGCCGTCTCGATCGTGGCTTGGTCCGCCTGCACCGCTGCTTCGCTCGCATCCGCCGTTGCGACAAACTGATCGTACTGTTCTTTCGGCACGATTCCGGACTGATAAAGTTTTTCGTATCGCCCCGCTTGCACTCTCGCCAATGCCGCGCTCGCTTTATCCTTCGCTAAATTCGCTTGCGCAAGCTGCAGATTCGCCACGAACGGCCGGTTATCCAACGTGATCAGCAGATCGCCCTTCTTCACAAATTGCCCCTGCTTGTAATGCACCTCGCTCACGATCCCCGCGACTTGCGATTCCACCGAAACAGTTGACGACGCTTCCCCCGTGCCGATAGCGTGCAACTCGATCGGCATCGCTTTCACCTCGGCTTTCGCCGCCATCACCGGCACAACGGGTGCATCGGGAGGAGGAGCCGCATGTTCCGTGCATCCTGCAATCGCGAAAAGCGCCAAGGTGCAAAAAATAAGATGCAATTTTGTGAAGTGCTTGTGCTTCATGTTTCTCCGTGATGTTTTGTATGTAACTAGCGTCCGCCGCTATCAGTTTTTCCTCAACCGATCATCCGTGATGGACACCATCGAACTGCGCAAAGAACGGAAAAACTAAGGCCGCCGCTCTGCTCGACCCGATCAGCCTTCTTGGCCCTTGTATATCTGACGTTGCCTCATGCCAGTACGTTGCAACGTGCCGCCGAACTTTTTTCTGCGTTGCCGCTCCCTTGTCGTTGCGTGTCTGTGCTACGATTCGAGGTTGCCGTCGGCGCTTTCATCGCACTCGAATGCGCGCGCCGGCACAAAGCACTTATCCCACGAAAGGCTCTTTAAGAGAGGGAGCACGGATGGAAACCAGTCAGGCCTCGCGTAACGGGAAACCTTATCTCCTGCCAGATAAACCGCTGCAATCGCTCGACGATTACATCGCCATCGGCGGCCTTAAAGCCCTCGAAAAAGCGCGCTCCATGCCGCGCGAAGCGGTGATCGCCGAAGTGAAAAAATCCGGACTTCGCGGACGCGGCGGCGCCGGTTTTCCCGTTGGCATTAAATGGGCCAGCATCGCGAGCGACCCGTGCCCCACAAAATTCGTCGCCTGCAATGCCACCGAAGGCGAGCCCGGCACGTACAAAGATCGCATGATGATGGGCCGCAATCCGTACCAGCTTCTCGAAGGCGTCGCCATCGCCGCGTATGCAATGAACGCGCAAAAGGCTTTCATCGCCATGAAAGGCACATTCGAAAACGCCATCGCTTCCACTGCTCGCGCACACAAGGAAATGACCGCGCGCAACGCGCTTGGCGATATTCCCATCGAGTTCGTCTACGGCCCCGAGGATTACTTGCTCGGCGAAGAAAAGGCCATGCTCGAAGTGATCGAGGGCCGCGAAGCGATGCCGCGCGAAATGGATTATCCTCCCTACGTTCTCGGACTTTTCGCCGGCTATCCATCCTGCATTCCTGATCGCACCAATCCGACGCTGGTAAATAATTGCGAGTCCATGTCCACCGTCACGCACATCATTCGCAACGGCGCCGATTGGTTTCGCTCCATGGGTACCGCCGACACGCCCGGCCACACAATTTTCACGCTCTCAGGAGACGTGCAGCGCGAAGGCCTCTATGAATTGCCGATGGGCACAACGATGCGCGAACTCATCGAGAAGTGGGGCGGCGGCCTCAAACCTGGGCGAAAACTAAAAGCAATTTTCTCGGGCGTCGCCAGCGCGGGCCTTTACCCTGAATCCATCGATACGCCGCTCGACTTCGGCTCGATGCGCAACGCCGGCTCGGGGCTTGGCTCAGCGGGCTTCATGGTCTACGACGACTCCAATTGCATGGTGCAAGTCGCGTACATTTTTTCAAAATTCCTGTGGATCGAGTCCTGCGGCCAGTGCCGCTCCTGCAAAGACGGCACGTACGAAGCGACGCGGGGCCTCGAAAAACTTATCGAAGGCACCGGCAACGAAATCGACGTCGAAGATATTCTCCACGCCTCCATCAACGCGCCGCGCGGCAATCGCTGCTTTTTGCCGACGGAACATTCGCTGATCATTCCGAGCATCGTGCGCCGATTCCCGCAAGAATTCGCCGAACATTACAACCGGGGCTGCCGCAATTGCCGCGTCCCGATTCTCCCCAAGATGCACGACTACGACGAAGTGAAACACGAATTCCACTACACGCACGGCCGCCTGACGCCGTAGCCTCCTTTTTATTTTTGTTGTCATCCCGAGCCGCCATGCGGCGAGGGATCTGCTTTGGCTCTTCGCCGAAGCAATTAATAATTCTCACCGCGGCCTCTCATTTAGATCGCGCTCCAACGCAAACCTTAGAATTGCCAGCGACGCGATCACCGCCGTCTCCGTGCGCAGAATTTCGCGGCCGAGCGACGCTTCGCGAA
>DATGJE010000345.1:0-4559 GCA_035295305.1 Candidatus Acidiferrales bacterium
CGGTATACGCTCCCGGGCTCTGCGCCATCGCTTGGAAAACCCGGCAAAGAGTAATGTGACTCGGCCGAGGTTCAGCGTCGCCCGGCTCCGGTGCAACACTGGCAGCGCCGAGCCTCGCAGCCGAAAGCTTTACATGCGGGCAATAACTCAGAAGCTCTTGAAAAAGGAGAATCGAATCGTGAAACAATCCCTTTGCGCTCTCTTCCTCGCCATCCTGGCGGTGGCGGGCTGCTCTTCGAAGACCGGCCAGCCTTCCGAAAATGCATCCCAGATCGTCCGCCTCACTGGCGCAGGCAGCACCTTCGTGTATCCCATCATGTCGCAGTGGGAAAGCCAGTTTCAGACCGCACACCCAACCGTGCAGATCAATTACCAGTCCATCGGCAGCGGCGGCGGAATTCAGCAGGTCAAAGCCGGCTTGGTGGACTTCGGCGCGAGCGATGCCGCTCTCGACGACAAGCAACTCGCCTCTATGCAGCCCATGATCCAAATCCCGGAAAGCGCCGGTCCTGTTTGCATCACCTATAACTTGCCGGAGCTGAAACAGCCGTTGCGGCTGACGGCGGCTGCGCTTTCAGGCATTTATCTCGGCACGATTAAGAACTGGCGAGACCCGGCAATCGCTCGTAGCAACCCTGGCGTCACACTCCCGAACAAAACAATTATCGTTGTCCATCGCTCTGAGGGCAGCGGGACCACCAACATTTTCACGACTTACCTCAGCGCGGTGAACCCCACTTGGGCCAACAAAGTCGGCAAGGGAATTGCCGTAAACTGGCCTGCTCCCGGCGCTCTGGGCGGGAAGGGAAGCGAAGGGGTCACTGGTATCGTCAAGCAAAGCGAAGGATCGATCGGTTACACGGAGCTCAATTACGCGACCAACAATCGTCTTCCAGTTGCTATGATCGAAAATAAGGCTGGGAAATGGGTTACGCCTACATCGGCCGGTGCCACTGCCGCTATCGCAGCGTTCACCGACGCGCTCGCGAAGGATGTCAGAACTCCCATCGTCGATCCTCCCGCATCGGCGCCCGACGCTTATCCCATCAGCGGTTTTACTTTCTTGTTAGTGCCCAAGGACGGGGCTAACAAGACTGGTCGCGAAGCTCTCAAAGCCTTTGTGCAATTCATCATCACCACAGGACAGGATCAAGCAGATTCGCTCGACTATTCCAAGCTGCCCGATTCGGTAGTCCAACTTGACGGCAACTTACTTGGCCAGATGACTGCGGCGGGTCAGCCGCTGCAGTAGCTCGGTGGAATTTCTAAAAAAGGGCATCCCTCGAATCAAGAGGGATGCCCTGTCTTCGAGCGGCATCTGTGTGCGTATCTTTACCTTCTTCGACTTGAGTTGTAGCATCCTTCCGCCTGTTTCTGAGGGTGCAATGTCTGAATCTCGTGAAGCGGCTACTTTCACATGAGCACCACCGATCTGGCCGCGCCCAGTGGCAATGGTTTCGAGGAAGCCTGGCACCGATTAAGAAGATTTGACATCGGTGACTCCGTCGCGCATGGTGTGACACTGCTCGCCGGCGCGGGAATTTTTCTCCTGGTTGGTGTCCTCCTTGTCGAACTCTGGCTGAACTCGCGCCTAGCACGTCACGAATTCGGATGGAAATTCCTCGTCAACAGTATCTGGGACCCCATCGCGCAGCACTTTGGCGCGCTGCCTTTCTTATACGGCACAGTTGTTACCTCGCTCCTCGCCCTAATCATCGCGATTCCGCTCGGCCTAGGCACTGCGATTTTCCTCGTCGAACTTGTTCCCGCTTGGCTGTCAGACTGGCTCGCATTCATCATTGACCTACTTGCCGCTGTCCCTAGCGTTGTCTATGGCTTGCTCGGTATTTTCATCCTTGTCCCTGTCATCCGTTCGACCGTCGAGCCTTTCTTGCACTCGACTCTTGGCTTCCTCCCACTTTTTCAAGGTCCCGCCTATGGCTTCGGATTCCTCGCGGCTGGCATGATTCTTGGAATCATGGTCGTCCCCTTCATAGTTTCTGTTTCCCGTGAAGTGCTCCTCGCTGTTCCCCAAGAGCAGCGCGAGGCCGCCTTGTCTTTGGGCGCAACACAATGGGAGGCGGCTTCGCAAGTCGTCGTCCCTTACGCTCGTTCCGGCATATTCGGCTCCATCTTTCTGGCCCTCGCGCGCGCCCTTGGCGAAACCATGGCCGTGACCATGGTCATCGGCAACGACCCTACCATTCACAAATCTCTTTTCGCTTCCGGCTATTCCATTGCCGCCGTCATCGCCAATGAGTTCGCCGAGGCCACATCCACCCTTTACGTCCACGTCCTCATCGAGCTCGGTTTGATTCTCTTCGGACTTACGTTTGTACTCAACGCCCTCGCCCGATTGCTGATTCTTGCCACAGTCCGACGCGGCACGGTGCGCCCGTGAACGCCACTTCCAAACGCCCGACCAAACGCATGACCAGACGCTCCGTCACGAACGTCCTAATGCTGACTTTCACCGGTGCCTGCGCTCTTCTCACTGTGTCGATCATGTTTTACATTCTCGGGTACCTCGCCTGGCACGGCGCCAGCGCCTTGAGTTGGAATTTCTTCACAAAGTTGCCTGCGCCCGTCAATGTCCCCGGTGGCGGCATGGCCAACGCAATCGTCGGCAGCGCCAAGCTGCTGCTTCTCGCCTGTTGCTTCGGAGTTCCGGTGGGGATTCTCGCGGGTATTTATCTTTCCGAGTTCGCCGGCCACACAATCGCGTCCGTCCTTCGTTTCACGGTGGACTTGCTCAACGGCGTCCCTTCCATTGTCATTGGGATCTTCGCGTACACCCTCATCGTTTTGCCGATGCACACTTTTTCCACTCTGGCGGGGGGATTCGCCCTCGGAATCATGATGATTCCCATCTCGGTTCGCAGCACGGAGGAATATCTTCGCGCCGTTCCGTCCAGTCTTCGCGAGGCTTCTCTGGCCCTTGGTGCAGCGCGATGGACTACGATTACGCGCGTTGTCGTTCCGGCTGCGTTTCGCGGCATTCTCACCGGCGTAATGCTGGCGTTGGCCCGCGTAGCGGGCGAAACTGCTCCGCTCATTTTCACTGCTTTCGGCAATAATTCCTGGAGCCAGGGTTGGTCGCAGCCCACCGCGTCATTGCCCTTTATGATTTACACGTACGCGGTTTCGCCCTATGACGACTGGCACCGGCAAGCATGGGCCGCGGGGCTGGTGCTTGTGACGCTCGTCCTGTTCGTCAACATCGTCACGCGTTTGGCCCTCGCGCGCAAAATGCCGCTATCGAGGTAGAAAATTATGGCCAGCGTGGGTACAGTACATAGTGGAAATAACGTGAACATCAAATCGGAACAGTCCGTGGACACACCTCAGAGATTCTCGCTGCCGCCGAAGCCTTCCGTCACGGCGGACAGCAGCCTGCGTTTCAAAATCTCCGGCCTGAAAGTGTTTTATGGGCCTAAGGAAGTTCTCCACGGAATCGACATCAACATTTCCTCGCACGTAGTCACTGCGCTTATCGGCCCTTCCGGTTGCGGAAAATCCACATTTCTGCGCAGCTTGAATCGCATGACCGAAACGGTCCGCCACGCACGCGTCGAAGGCGACATCCTCCTCGATGGTGAAGACGTTGCGGATATGGACGTCGTCAAACTCCGCCGCAGGGTCGGCATGGTTTTTCAGCGTCCCAACCCCTTTCCCAAGTCCATTTTCGACAACGTTGCTTATGGCCTGCGCATCAACGGCCACAAAGGCAGCCTCTCTGAATCAGTCGAGCACAGCTTGCGCCGCGCCGCTCTTTGGGACGAAGTAAAAGATCAGCTCCACAAGTCGGCTTACGCTCTTTCGGGAGGCCAGCAGCAGCGGCTTTGCATCGCTCGGGCCCTCGCCGTCGATCCGGAAGTTCTTCTGCTCGATGAGCCGTGCTCCGCTCTCGATCCAGTCACCACCGCGAAAATCGAAGAGCTTCTTTTTCAGTTGAAGGCTTCGTGCACCATCGTGATCGTCACGCACAATATGCAACAGGCCGCGCGTGCTAGCGACTTTACGGCATTTCTTCTCGAGGGCAAGCTCATCGAATATCAGCCTACGCCGAAGTTATTTACGACGCCGTCCGACCCGCGCACGGAGGCTTACATTACCGGCCGCTTCGGCTAGAGCGTTTGTAGCTCACGTCCCGTTTGCGCTGTTTCTACGCAAACTGACGTGAGGCTTTTGCGGTTCGGTCAGACAGCGGTGGCACGCAAGGAGCTTTCATGGAACGGCATTTCGATCACGATCTGGAAGAATTGAAGGAGCGCCTGCTCTGGATGGCCGGGCTCGCCGAGCGCGCCGTCCATCAGGCTGTGCAGGCCGTGTTTCAAAAAGACGAAGCGCTGGCGAAGCGCGTCCTCGACGAAGAAAAGGCCATAAATGAAATGCAGATCGAAATTGACGACCGCGTCATGCAGCTTGTCGCCTTGCAGCAGCCTATGGCCGTCGACTTGCGCTTCATCCTTTCCGCTTCCCGCATCAACAACGATCTCGAACGCATCGGCGACCAAGCCGTCAACATCGCGCAGTCTGCATTGCGTATCCTGCGCCAT
>DATGJE010000346.1:0-8238 GCA_035295305.1 Candidatus Acidiferrales bacterium
CATGACGGTTTCGCTCGCTTACAACGGAGCGGGTCTCGGCACTGTAATCGGCGAAAGCGGCGCGCGAGCCCTCGCAAAAGAAGCGGGGTTCACGCGTTTCGAGCGTTTGCCGATTCAGAATCCGTTCAACCAGTTTTTCGCCTTGCGGCATTAGAGCGCCGGGTTGTAGCTCACGCCTGCCTATTCCCGAGGCAGCCACAAAGGTGAAGGAGGAGAAATGGAAGCGATCATTTCGAACTTGGTGCAGGAATTCGAGCAGGGAAAACTATCGCGGCGGCAATTGATTCGGAGCCTCGCGGCGGCAGTCGCAGCGGGCACGGCACTCGCAGCAAAACCTGCACCGGCCGCGCCAGAGGGAAAAGGGTTCAAGGCGATTGCCGTGAATCACATTTCGTACCAAGTGGCGGATTACGCGAAGACGCGCGACTTCTACGCCGACCTGCTCGGAATGCAGCCGCACAACGACGACGGCACTCAGTGCTACATGAGATTCGGCGAGTCCGTGTTCATTCCGCGGAACCGTCCGCCCAATACGCCGCGAATCGACCACATCGCATACACCATAGAGAATTGGGACCGGGGTGCGGTCGAAACGGAACTGAAGCGCCGCGGCCTGGAGCCACGGCCGGATACGGCAGACAGTTTTCACGTGCGCGACATCAACGGGTATGACCTGCAGATCTGCGGCTCGGGCATGAAGCTGTAGGATTCTCTTCAGCGCCCGCGACCAATCTGAGACGCGCGCTGGCAAGCCCTCGGGTCGCCCGGGCGGGGCCTTCTTTCATCAGAGTAAACAAGCCCGCCCCTACGAGGGCAATCGGCGAGGAGCACGGCTAGCGCGCAGAAATGGCAGAACGCCCAGCAGCAGCGCCGCGCCGGGAATGACCACCCAGCTCAAGACAGTGGCGGCCAGCCCTCCCGCCGTGGGCAGCCCGTCAAAGGCGAAGCTGAAAGGGCCAATCACCAGGAAAATCGCGAGAAAAACCAAAACCGGGAAAACTCCCGCTGCAACTTGTGTGACACGGCTGCTGCCAGCGCGTCGCGACCAGTACGCACCGGCGGCGCCGAGAAACGGCAGGACGCAGAGCCACGGAACATAAATCGTCAGGTACGAGTAAACGGAATGCGGAGTCATCGAGTCACCGCGGAACCAAACCGTTTGGAAGTACGGACGAAGTCCGGCAATCTGGAAAATCGTGAGAGAAGCGGCGCTGGCGAGCAGAATAGTCATCCCGGGAAGCCAAAGGCGCTTGACGCGATCGTTTAAGTTCATCGAATTCTCCTTGCGGGCGCGGCGGAGATGCAGGCCGAGCCTCGCGTCTTCGTGAAGTTCAGCGACGGCGCATTCGATGGCGGCCGATTCGTCGAGACCGCGGTTGCGCGCGTCGCTATACAAATCCTCGAGATGACCGGCGAGCTCGCGCGCGATTTCTTCGCGCTCACCACGCGTGAACTGCGAATTAGCTAGCTTGCGCGATATTTCATCGTCCCAACGAATCATTGAGCTAAGTCTCCATTGCGATCTCGCGCCGGTGGCTCCTGGTGCCGATTAGAAACGGCAGCACGCCCGATAGCAGCGCGGCTCCGGGTATCAAGACCCAGTTCAGCAGCAGGTTGGCCGAGACAGATAGGAACATGAAGAAGACGTGCGCGGGCGGAAGCGCGTCCATCGCCAGAAAGGACAGCGACGTGCCCCTCTGTCCCACGTCCTGTTGCCCAACGAAAATTGCGAGAAAGAGCACCAGCGGAAAAAGAGCGGTGGTGATTTGCACCGAGCGGCTGCTGCCCACACGACGGGACCAGTAAGCTCCGAGTGCGCCGAGAAACGGCAATGTACACAACCAGCCGAAGTAAATCATAAGGGCCGCGCTGTTGTGCCGCATTACGTTCCTGACTAGCTCCGGATAAGTTCTCGCATGCAAGGACAAACTGCCCACCATAGGTGTTAGGGCCAGTGCATGGTACAGGCCTAGCGCGAGGACTTGGAACGCGGCGAGAAGGGCAGCGCTAGCGAAGAGCATGCTCATGCCGGGAAGCCAAAGCTGTTTGGTGCGATCGTTCATGGTGCCCTCCCTGCGGGCGCGGTAGAGATGCGCGCCCAGGTGCTTGTCTTCGTAAAGTTCGGCGGCCGCCCTTTGCGTCGTGGGGGATTCGTCAAGACCGTGCGCGGGCGCGTCGCTGCATAAATCTTCGAGGTAGCCGGCGAGCTCGCGAGAAACTTCGTCGCGTTCAGCGGGCGCGAGTTTGGAATTCGCAAGCATGCCCGAAGCTTCGCTGCGCCAGTCACGCATGATGCGCCTCCGCCAACCGCGCGAGCGCGCGAAACAGTTCGTTCCATTCCTTGCGCAGAGGCGCGAGCTTTTTGCGGCCTGCTGCCGTGAGGCGGTAACATCGCCGCGCACGCGCGTCGCCGGTTTCGCTCCATGCAGCCTTGAGCCAGCCGCGCGATTCCATGCGGTAAAGCAATGGATACAGCGAGGCGAGCGTGAAGCGCAGCGCGCCGCGCGTGTTGCGCTCGATGCGCCGTGCAATTTCGTAGCCGTGCAAGGGGCCCGTTTCCAGAACCGAAAGTACCGCCAGCTCCGCGCTGCCCCGCTTGATGTTTGCTCCGATCATAATGCCGCTACTGTATAGGGACTCTATATATAGGCACAACGATCTTAACGTTCCGCGGTGTCCTATGCGTAATCAAACCGGATCGCTCGCAATGCCTGTCCCGAAGAACAGTTCGCCTGGCGGCACATGCAGTTCGACGCGCACGAGCATTGCTCACGAGCGCGCTAAAATTGCGGTATGGAATGTCCCAAGTGCAAGTCGCCGAATGGCGACGCCGAGCGATTCTGCCGGCGCTGCCACGCTACCCTGCTCTTCAAATGCCCATCCTGTGCCGCTACGCAGAGGCATGGCGGAACGTGCGATAAATGTGGCGTTGATTTTGCGAAGTTTGGCGCGATGCTCGTCGCGCAGGAGCAAACCCGCACTGCGGCCGAGCGCGAAAAGAAGGTCGAAAAAGCCGCGATGTGGAAGCAGATCATCCTGCTGCCCATCACAGGCGGCTATTCACTGATTCGCTTCCTTCTGAACCGCAGCCGCGCGTAAGCAAAGTCTGAGGTGTTTTAACCGGCGGGAAAGAGCAAGTCACTCGCGCAAGTCCAGCCGCCGACAATCGCAGCGGATCCTCCCACGCAAATGCCGGCTCTAGGCAGCCTGTTGGCTGGCCTTTGCGCAGTTGATCATCCATGGGATGCCGAAACGATCTACGAGCATGCCGAACCGCGTGGCCCAAAAAGTCTCTTGCAGCGGCATCTGCACTTTGGCGTTCTCTGCGAATGCGGCGAAGACGCGCTCTGCTTCTGCCGCGTCCTTCACTTCGATGGTCAGCGAAAAGCCCTGCGGCGTCTGATAGTGGCTGGGCGGATTGTCATTCCCCGTGATGACGTGGCTATCGACGTTCAATGCGGCGTGAACCACTTTGCCCTGCCATTCGGGCGCCACATCCTTTGCCATTGGGGACGCGCCGTACGTCAGCATGAACTGGATTTTCCCGCCGAGGTGCTGTTCATAGAATTTGAATGCCGCCTCGCAGTCGCCCTTGAAATTGATATGCGGATTCAGATTCATGGTTCCTCCTTTCCGAGTGCCTACTCGGAGTGCAACGCCTGCACCACGTCGACCCTGGCGGCGCGGGCCGCGGGGAGAGCCGACGCGATCACCGCGGCTGCGAGGATTACCGCAGCGGAAGCGATCAACGGCAGCGCCCCCGGCAGTTGCACGTCCGCAACGTATTTGCCGATCAAGCGCGCGAACGCAAAACCAACCAGGACGCCTGTGATTACGCCGATGCTCGCGATGACCAAACCCTCCCACAGAACGTTGGTGAGAATGTTGCGGGGGTGAGCGCCGAGAGCCATGCGGATGCCGAACTCGCGCGTGCGCCCGCTTACGGAAAACGCAAGCACGCCCGCCACGCCCACCACGGAAATCAACAGGGCCACGATCGCGAATCCGCCGAACACGATGGCGTTGAGACGGTCGGGCGTGAGAATCTGCGCGCGAATGTCGCCCAGCGTGCTGGCTTGCTCGACGGGCTGGTCGGACGACATCTCATGAATCTTGCGCGTGATGGTTGGGACGAGCGCGTAAGGATCGCCCTGCGCGCGCACGAACAACCGGCCGCCCCAGCCTTCCTGGTCGGTCGGTTGATACACGGTCATCATCGGCTGCGGGATGATGTTTTCATCGTCGAAGTCCGGCACGATGCCGACGACGCGGCGAGGTTCGCCGCTCATGCCAATAAACTTGATCACGCCGTCCGTCCACCACAAATGGCGGTTCAGGGCGACCTGTCCCGGGAATAACTTCTGCGCGACGCTCTCGCTGATGATTACCACACGTTCAGAACCGTCGCGGTCGTTGTCATTGAAATCGCGGCCCTCGAGAAGCGGAATGCCCAAAGTCTGAAAATATCCGGGTGATACGGAGCGGAACTTCGCGCGTGGATCGTCCTGCCCGTTCTGACGTATCAGGCCCTCGGCCGAGAAAGAAAGACTGAGGTCGAGGAAGCGGGCGTCTCGCCAGGGAACGCCGAAACTGGAGGAGGCGTACTCGACGCCCGGCAGCGCGCTGACATTGCGCTGCACATCACGATAAAAAGCGCGAACCTGTTCCGGCGTTCGGCCGTAGGCCATCACGGGCAGGTTGATGGCGAGGACGTGAGCCGTGTCGAACGGCGCCTGCATCTTTTCGAGCACCATCAGAGTCCGCAAGAGCGCGCCCGCACCGGCGAGCAGCAGGAACGAAGCGGTGATCTGCGTAATGGCAAACGTGCGGAGGCGGCGGGCGCTGCCGCTGGTGACGCGGACGCCGCTGCTCGAGAGTCCGAGTCCACCCGATCCGCCCGAGGAGGGCAGTCGCGGAACATAGGCCAGGAAAACGGCGGCGATTATCGCGAGCGCGATGCCAATCCAGACGAGACTGGAATCGAGCGTGAGATCGAGCGCGCGAACGGAGAAGCGCGAAGCATAGCGGGCCAGCACGGCAACCATTGGCGCCGCGATCAGAACTCCCGCCAGCGCGCCGCTGCCGCACATCACAAGGCTTTCCGCCAGAAGCGAACGACGCAGCGCGGCATTGGTCGCTCCAAGAGCCGAGCGTATGGCCAACTCCGATTCGCGACGCACGGTTCGGGCCAGAATCAGGTTGGCCACGTTCGAGCAGGCAATCACGAACAGCAAACCGGCGGCGGCAAAGAGCACCCACAAGATAGTTCTCGCATGCGAATTGATCTGGTCGTGCAGGCGCGTCACGCTGATGGTGAAGTGCTCCGCGGATTTGTAAACCTCCGGATGCGCCGCCACCATTCCGGCGTAGACGGTACGGAGTTCAGCGCGGGCGGAATCGATATCCGCGCCGGGAGCGAGGCGCGCAAAAACTTCCGTCATGCGGTGCTCGCGACCCTGCACCATGGTGGCCGACAGATGATGCGGACTCGTGACCACGTTGGCGATGATCTGCGTTTCCACAGGATACGGCACCGATGGTTCCAACACCCCGACGATGACAGCGGAGCGCGCGCCTTCGAAGCTCCCCAGCCGCACCGTCTTTCCGATCACGTTGGGATCAGAATGCATCGAGGTGGTCCAGAATCGATAGGTAAGCACCGCCGCGCCCGCCGCTTTAGGGCCATCGTCGCTGGGACCCAGCAAGCGTCCCAATACCGGACGCAGTCCCATCACGTCGAAGTAATTGCCGTCCACCACGCCCGCGTGGATTTCACGGGGAGTGCCAAGCCCTACGATGGTGAAATCGATCTCCGAAAAAGTACCGAGTTCCTTGATGGTCTTCAGGTTGCTGCCGAGGTCGGCGATCTCCGGAACCGAGAAGGTAGTATTGTCGGCGCCTATTCCCGGGGCGCTCTGACGAATGTAGAGCAGGCGGTCTTCGTCGCGATTCGCGAGCGGCCGCAGCAGCACGCCGCGAACAACACTGAAGATCGCCGCGTTCGCGCCGATGCCGAGAGCCAGAGTGACGGCCACGGTGAGCCACAACGCGCGCGCGCGCGACAGGGAACGTATCGCAACTCTCAAATCATGAAGGAATGACATGTTCCGGCCTCCATTGGCACGCCGTTTATTTCTGGAAGGTTGTCACAACCTAGCCCCGGACTCTCGCGAACATCGCACTAGCCACCCGCAATCGCGCCGATGACGAAAAGAGGTTCCTTCCCTTGCGCGACGGCTTCGGGCAATGGCGCGTCGGGCGATTCGTGGGAGAGATCCTGCTCGCAGGCGAAGAAGCGCACAAACGGACGCCGCTCCTGCGTAGTGTGATCGCGAATCGTGCCGCACAGCATGGGATAGCGCGCCTCGAGCGCGTCAAGCACGGAACGCTGCGTGACGCGCCCCTCGACTTCCACTGTCACGTCGCCATGGTCGAGACGCGCCAGCGTCCGCAGATGCGCGGGCAAAGCGACGCAGATCGTTGCTCGGCTCATTTTTCAGCTCACGGCAGCGTCTGAACTTCGACCGAAAGCACGGCCGGGAGATCGCGCACGATGGGAGTCCAACTGTCCCCGGCGTTTGGCGACACGTACACTTGCCCGCCCGTTGTACCGAAATATACGCCGCACTTGTCGAGCGAATCCACGCACATTGCGTCGCGCAACACATTCACATAGCAATTGCGTTCCGGCAGGCCCTTC
This sequence comes from Candidatus Acidiferrales bacterium, assembly GCA_035295305.1. GTDB lineage: Bacteria > Acidobacteriota > Terriglobia > Acidiferrales > UBA7541 > DAHUXN01. The sequence continues at coordinate 6,701 of DATGJE010000346.1, forward strand.
GACAACTCTTCCCACTCGTTTCCGCCCGTGCGGCTGCGGTAGACGCGCAATTTCCCGTCGAGCGGGAAATGCTCGCCGTCGCTTTTGATGGGAACCACGTAAATCGTCTCCGGCTCGTGCGCGTGAATGTCGATCACGAAGCCGAAATCCGTCGGCAAATTGCCGCTGACCTCGGTCCACACATCGCCTGCGTTGTTCGTGCGCATCACGTCCCAGTGCTTTTGCATGAACAGCACGCCAGGTTTATTCGCGTGCATGGCGATGTGGTGAACGCAGTGGCCAATCTCGGCCTTGGGGTCGGGAATGTATTGCGAACGGAGTCCCTGATTGATGGGCTTCCACGTCTTGCCGCCGTCGTCGGTGCGAAACGCGCCCGCCGCCGAAATGGCGATGAATATCCGCTGCGCATTGCTGGGATCGAGAACGATGGAGTGGAGGCACAATCCGCCCGCGCCCGGTTGCCATTTGGGGCCCGTGCCATGGCCGCGAAGTCCTGAAAGCTCCTGCCAGCTCTTGCCGCCATCGGACGAACGGAAAAGCGCCGCGTCTTCAATTCCCGCGTAGACCGTGTCAGGATCTTTCAGCGACGGTTCCAGATGCCACACGCGTTTGAATTCCCACGGATGTTGCGTCCCGTCGTACCACTGGTGGGTGGTGAGCGGCTTGCCGCTTTGCGCCGATGTATCGTAGACAAACTTGTTGCTCTCACCTTTGGGCATGCCTCCGGGTCCGGTGGTCGGTTCGCCCGGCGGCGTGCCCGGCTGTATCCAGGTTTTGCCTCCGTCGTCGGAGCGCTGAATCACCTGCCCGAACCAGTCGCTTGTCTGCGAGACGAAAATGCGGTTCGGATCAACCGGCGAGCCTTTCAAGTGATACACCGGCCAGCCCGCAAAAAACGGGCCGGTGACATCCCACTTTTCGCGCTTGCCGTCCGCCGTCAAAATGAATGCGCCCTTGCGCGTGCCCACCAGTACGCGTACTTTGCTCATCCTCGTCTCCTCGCCGTATTTTGCGTGCCGCGAAATCTACCACGGTGCTGCAAAGCTCTCTATGTCAAATTTTGTTTATTTGCGGTCGAAACGTCAGTGGGCGACCGCAACTGCGGACGTTCCGTCCGACCACCGGCGCACGGGAATTATGTACATGCTTACGGGGCTTGGAGCGCCGGGGATCTCTTGTTGAAGTACCTGAACCGGTGATCCAGGCAGATTTTCACCCCAAGCCGTGCCTTCTGGAACGTAAAACATCAGGTGGGCCAGGTTGTGGCTGCCCTGGTCGGTAAGGTACGCGTCCTTAGACAACATGTAGCACATGGCTCCTGGCTGCAAAGCGGGCACTTCTTTCCCGAATGCCTTAACCACATCCATAATTTGATCTTTTGACTGACCAGCCAAAATCAACTCGGTCCTCTTTAGAAGCAGCGGGAGTATGGTTCGCGCAGCTGGCGGATTGTAGCAGTCTGGACTCCGATTTTTCTGATTCCAAAACTCAGGGCTTTCGTAGGGAGCCATCCATGATCGTTCCACAAGGCATACGAA
>DATGJE010000347.1:0-3968 GCA_035295305.1 Candidatus Acidiferrales bacterium
GGGATTTGCACGGGAATCTGCGGCCGCGATTCTCCCGCCTTTACGGCGAACCCACGGTTGGTTCCTTGCATCCAAATTTGCGGGACGCCAATCACGAGCGCGATAAACACTGCTGCCACGGCCCAGAATCTCGTTTTCGACAAGGATCGCCACCTCATGCGCGCGAAGCCATTGTATAATCGTAGGAGTTCTTCATTGCGGATAGTTCGATGCGTCCTCCGCGCAAACGGATGCGTCCGGCCGCGGCGATAACTTGACAAGTCGCGGTAATATCTTCGCCGCGCACAATGCGTAGTGGGGGCAGGGGGAAAATGAGAAAATTTCTGGCGATTTTTGCTGCCGCCGTGCTGTTTCCTGTTTGCTCGATTTCTTCAGCCGGCCAGAGCGGCACTGCCTCGCAGTCCACTGCCTCCCAAAGCGCCGCTTCCCCGCAAAAACCGGCTGCGAAGCCCGCGCAAACTCCCGCAAGAATTATTGTCCACACGACAGACGTACTTGTCCCCGTCACGGTGAAGGATCCCAACGGAAATCTGGTCGCGGACCTGCAGCAGGACGACTTTCGCATCTTCCAGGACAACGTCGAACAGCCCATCCGCTTTTTTTGGAATGAACCTTTCCCGATTTCCGCCGTCGTTATTCTCGACGACGATCTCCCCACCAAAGAATCCGAGAAAGTCCAGAAAAGCCTCGACAGCATCGCCGCCGGATTCGGTCCCAACGACGAAGTGGCGCTCGTGCGCTTCGATGAGTATCCAAAGCTGGTGATGGATTTCTCCGCGAACAATGACGCCCTGTTTGCCCAGCTCAAACAAATTCGTACAAATCAGAAAGACGGTCTCGATTCCCGCGTCCCCGGCACTCCGCCGATGGTCATGACCACTCCGCCACGCATCAACGGCCAAACTCTCGGCGGTGCCGCCGACATTCCTCTTATGGGCACGAACACCAACGGCGTCACCAAACACGTCGACGACGCCATTCACTACGCCGCCGAAATGCTTCGCAACCGCGACCGCAACCGCCGCAAAATTATTTTTCTCGTCTCCGACGGCACCAACGACCGTAATAATCAGTGGAGCTTCAACAACACGTTGCGTCTTTTGCTCGCTTCCAATATTTCCGTCTACGCCATCGCCGTGAATTCCAGCGCTGATATTCTCAAGCTTCAGGGGCCCGGCCGCCTGGCGCAGTACGCGAATTCGACGGGCGGCGATGTTTTCTCCGCCACCAAGCAGATGGATCTCGAGCGCATGTACGCGGCATTGACGGAAGAGGCGCGCAATCAATACACTCTCGCCTTCGAGCCTTCCAAGACCGTCGGCAAAGGCAATTACCATACGATTGAAGTGCGCGTTGAGCGTCCCGGCCTCGCTGTCACCGCGCGCCAGGGTTACTACGCCAGTTTCCCGCGTTAACCAGAGCGACTCCTCCACTACAAAATTCTTGATATCGCGCCGCTATGCGGGTATACAAGACAGAGGCGATCAAGATTCGCGCTTCTGAAATATCAAGCGCGGCTTGCTCGTGGGGGAGAAACTCCAAAGCAGTTCATGCGCGCAATCGCCGGTAAATTAAATTCCGGCGCCGACAAACGAAGCACAACGAAAAGCGAAACGAACGAGCAGCGAAAAAGGGCAGCCAAATCGGCTGCTCTTTTTTTTGAAATTTCAATTTGTGTTTGCGGGCTGTATCGAAATCAAATGCTCGTGCGCCGGGCAAATGGGCCGGTAATCACAGTAGCGGCAGATGAACCCCGGCCTGGCGGGGAATTCCGCCGCGCGAATCAGATCAGCGACTTCCGCAACCGCCTCTTTGGCTTTCTTCAGTGACTTCGCGTCGCGCGTCGTCGCCACAGCTTCATTCGTCGTCAAGTTGTAAAAAACCAGCCGCCCCGGCTCGAGTTCTAAAACTTCCTGCGCTGCCAGCGCGTACAAACTTAGCTGCAAACTCTGGTCCGCCTGCTTTGGACGTTTAGGATTCCCCGTCTTGTAATCGACGATTTCCACTTGCCGCGCTTCCAGCCGGTTGATCTGGTCCATGCGCCCGATGATTACCACGTTTGGATCGAGCGGCAGCTCGAACGCTTTCTCCTGATGCATCACATCTGCCGGCGCGCGCGAATAGCTTTCGCAAAACGCCTGCAACTGCTCTCGCCCAGCCTTGCGGTATTCTTCCTCTTGATAATCGTCCTGATACCCGGCAGCGGACCATTCGCGCTCGAAAATCCCCGCAACTTCTTCGAACGGTACGCGACGCTCCTTGCGTATCTCCCGGACGAATTCCCGAATCGTCGTGTGCATCACGTTGCCAAACGTCATGGCCGCCTGCGGTCCGCCGCGAATTCCCCACACTTGCTGCAGCAGATATTTCATCGGGCAGCTTTTGTACGTCTCAATCGCCGAAGCGCTCAGTTGCAGTGGCTCGCCCAGCGGCGGATGAAACGACTTGGCCCACAGCGCGATCCGCGAATACGCGCGCGAACTCTCCGGAATCATCGGAAAAAGCTGCGGCAGCCGCGGATCTGCGGGTAAAGATCCCACTGTCTCGTCTTCTGTCGGAACGTTCACCTTCGGCGTCAACTGTTCCGCGTGTGCCGCCTTCAATTTCGGATCTTCGAGAATGTCCTCCAGAAATGGCGACCATTTTTTCCGGTTGTTGACGATGGTCGAAAGCGTCAGCAATCGCCGCGCGCGCGTCAACGCCACGTAGAACAGTCTCCGCTCTTCCTGAATCCGAAATTCGCCCTTCGGTTGTTCTTCCTTCATCAGCGCGGCAGGGAACTCCAGCACTGGCGCTTGCGGGCGCGCCGGAAACTCGCCGTCGGAAACGGTCAGCACGAACACGTGATCGAATTCCAGGCCTTTCGCCGCATGCACCGTCAAGAGCTGCACCGCGTCGTCCGCCGGCTCTTCCGTCTGCGCCATTTCTCCGCCCGCCTGCAGGAAAAAATCGAAATACTCGATAAACGCGGCCAGCGATTTATCTTCGCTCTTCTTTTCCCAGTCGGCCAGAAACGCCGCCAGCCGCTCCAGGTTCAATCGATCCGCATCCGAAGGCAACGGCGACAGCCCAAGTCCCCCGACCAGCGTATCAAACACCGTTCCTGCGCTGGCTCGCTTCGCCAGTTGGCGGAGCGCCTTCAAAAATCTCGCCAACTCGTCCGTTTTCATTTGCGGCCGGAACGAAAATTCCTGCTGCGGAGCTTCCAGCACGTCGGCAATCGATTGATTTCGCCGCGTTTTTTCCGCCAGCCGCACCAGGTCGCGCGGTTCGAATCCCCAGTAAGGCGTGGCCACCACGCGCGCGAGCGCCACGTTGTCCGAGCGAATCACGATCAGCCGCAAGTACGCCAGCAGGTCGCGCACCAGCGTATTCGACAGCACGGAAAGCCCGCGAATCACGAACGGAATTCTCTTGCGCCGCAGCACGTCGACGATGCGTGTCCGGTGCGAGTGTTTGCGATAGAGTACCGCGCAGCTTCGCCACGGCCGCCCCGTTGCGTGCAGCCGCTCAATTTCGTCGACAATCCAATGCGCTTCCTCTTCCGGCGTCCCGAATTCCACGATGCGAATCTTTTCGCCCGTCGCATTTTCAGTCACCAGGCTGCGGTGCGGCAAAAATGCCGGATGCTCGTTGTGCTGAATCACCTGACTTGCGACACTTAAGATCCTTTTCGTTGACCGGTAATTCCGCGTCAGCGATTTCAACGGCAACGTGCCGCCTGCACCCTTCACTGCGCCGCAAAACCGGTCGAAGAAAATCGTGAAGCTTCCGAATGACGCGCCACGAAAACGATAAATCGCCTGATTATCGTCGCCCACCGCCAGGATGTTCCGCGCATCGCCCGCCAGCAGGCGAAGCAATTCGAGTTGCGCGATATTCGTGTCCTGAAATTCGTCCACCAAAATATATCGATACTGCTCGCGAAGCCGCGCCAGCCGTTCCGGATCGCTGCGCAACAATTCCAC
>DATGJE010000348.1:0-3136 GCA_035295305.1 Candidatus Acidiferrales bacterium
CGGCTCCGCCGGCATCCGCGTCAGTCAAATTTCCGGCATCCGTCCGGGAACGCTCTACTCCGGCGTCCATTTCGTCACGCCCCTGATTGAACGCCTGTCGCTCTATGACATTCGCGAACAAGTCTTCGCCACCTCCGCGCAAGATGACGCAAAGCCCCACGAAACTGTGTTGAAAGTCGAAGCCCGCGAAGGTTTGCCGCTTGGGTTGTCAGTGCTGGTTCGCTATCGCCTCGACGCCAGCCGCCTCTGCTACGTCGAGGCGAATCTGCCGCAGCCCATCGACCAGGAAATCGTCGGTCCCGTCGTCGAAAGCGCCTTTCGTGAAGTCGCTCCCGATTACGTCGTGCGCGATGTCTTCTCCGTCAAGCGTGACGAGTTTCGCCAGCGCGTCGCTGGCCTCATCACCACGCGCCTCGCCCAAGACGCCATCGTGGTCAAAGAAGTGCTCGTCCGTCGCATCGTTCTGCCGCCGGAATATGCACAGGGTCTCGAAAACATTCTCTTGAAAGAGCAGCAAAGCGATCAGATGAACTTCGAGCAGGAGATCGAGCAGAAGCGCGTGAAAATTGCCGAGTATCAAGCCGACGAAAACAAAGTCCGTCAGGTGAAACAAGCCGAAGCTACCGCCCAAGCCCGCGTCATCTCTGCGAAAGCCGAGTCGGACGCAATGCAGTACACGCTGCCCCTGAAGCAAAAGCAAATCGAGCAGGCGCGCCTCGAAGCCAAAGCACGCAAGGAAGCCACGCTGGAAAACGCGCAAGCGGAAGCGCAGGCCAAGGTCATCGACAGTCAGGCCGAACAACAGAGCCAGGAGCTTCTTGCGAAAGCTGACGCGAACCGCATACGCATCACGGGTGCTGCCGAGGGCGAGCGTTTGCAGCTCGAAGCAGCTGCCCTGCGCGGCAATCCGCTGCTCATTCAGAAAATCGTTGCGGAAAAACTCTCCGACAAAGTTCGCATCATGATGGTGCCCATGGACGGCAAATTCTTCTTCACCAATGGCGTGCTTGATGCACCGCTTGGCGCCGCGGATCCTCCATCCGGCGCACAAGCAGGCGTGCCATCCAGTGGACGCCCATGAGAGTTCCCGGCCGGCTTCACGGTCGGTGCAGTCGGGTAACTGCTGGTAAAACCCCCTGTGGGTGGCTTGGCTGCCGCCGCGGCAAAGCCACCCGCCAGCGGTTTCTCCGTCCACGGCCATCGCTCGAAACGACACACGGCCAGCGCGAACATCCAGACGCAAAAATTCGTCGTGCTATCATTGCGCCACGTCACGCTTTCGTGATGGGACTCGATGCGGCCCTTCCGCCGATTTTTTGCGCTTCATTTGCTTCTCGCATTTTCATTCCCGGCGTTCGCCGCGCCGCAATCGTCTCCCCAATCCACAGTTCAGTCGTCCATTCACTCAGAGGAAAGCCAGCCTTTGGGCACCGCTGCTCGTGAACTCGCTCGCAAGGTTGCCGCCTGGGTCGGCGCAGCCATTCAAGGCGAGCTCACCATCGCCCCAGATTTCGTCAATTTATCCTCGCTCTCTTCTTTCGAATTCCAGAAGGCCTGCGGCGCTTTCCATGACGAAATCAAGCAGCAGACCCAGGCCTTCCATGCAGCGAGTTCCCAGGAGATCGCGCCTGCTTCCGTCAACGTCACACTCGCGGAAGATCTTCACGGCTTCCTGTGGATCGCTCAAGTTACGCAAGGCCAGTCGCAACAAACTTACTTCGTTTCTGTCGCTCGCGAAATGGTCATCCAGACGGGCCAACCCAGTCCTTCTGTCACTCTCCAAAAGGAATTTCTGTTGAGCCAGCCCGAGCCTGTCCTCGACGCGAGTTTTCTGGCTGTCTCGCCCGGTTCTGCGCCAAGCCTTCTCATCTTGCAGCCCAGCCGCGTCGTGCTCTTCGCGCAGCAGAATGGCGCGTGGCGGCTTCAATCCGAGGCGCCCATCGCGCACACAGCCTCTTGGCCGCGCGACGTTCGCGGGCGGCTGCAACAGGGAGCGGGCGGAGAGGAGGCCGTGCTTCCCGGCGTCATTTGCAACATCACCGTGAGCAGCGCTTTATCTGCATCCTGCAATACTGGCAATGCCGGCAATGCCGGATGGCTCTTCTCCGCGGGTTTTCTTCGCGCCTTCACTCTGCTGCCAACGGCTGCCGCGAACCGGAACACTTTCACTTTCCCGGCCCTGGGGTCCCAAGAATTCTCTTCGCTGGCCGTTATCGCGCCGCCCGCGTCTTCCGGCGCGTCAGTTCCCGTAATCGCCACGACGCCTGACGGCCGCGCACTTCTCTTCGATGGTTCCTCGAGGCCCGTAGCGTCTTTTGCGGGTTGGGGCAGCGATGTCGCCGTGTTGTACTCGACCAGCCGCGCTCGATGGCCGCTTCTGGTAACGCGCGCCGGCGATTGGAGCGTCCCCGATTCGATTCAAGCGTTCTACATCATCGACCGCCAAGCCGTCGCCATCAGCGGCGAAATCGACTTCGACGGCCCCATCACGGTGGTTTGGTCCGAGGATGAAAACACCGTCCTCGCGGTTTCACGCAATCTGAAAACAGGAATGTATGAGGCGTATTTCATCCGCGCGGTGTACAACCAGTAGTCTGCTGTTCGCGTTGCTCTTCGTCGCGCTGTCAGCTTCCGCGGCGCGCCGGCCCCGCTATGGAGGCACGCTGGCCATCGATTTCCAGGCCCGCGTCACTTCACTTGATCCCGCGCAAAAGCAGGGAAGCGTCGCCGATCGAATCGCACAGGAACGTCTTCTGGATTTGGTCGCCGATCGTTTGGTTGAGCTTGACCAATTCGGCCAGCCAAAACCGGCCTTGGCAATTTCATGGCGGCACAACGACAAATTTATGCGCTGGGAATTCCAGATTCGCCCGAATATCAAATTTCAGGACGCGACGCCTCTCACGCCTCAACTCGTTGTCGATTCTCTGCAAGCAGTTAATCCAGCTTGGCGCGTGAGCTCCGCGGACGATTCCGTCATTGTCGAATCCGATTCGGCTTTGCCGGCGTTGCCCTACATTCTTGCCGAATCGCAAAATTCAATTTTGCTCCGCAAGCCCACCGGGGAGATTATTGGCACCGGCCCGTTTCGTCTCAGCACGTGGGAGCCCGCCAAACACGTCGTGTTCGCCGCGAA
>DATGJE010000349.1:0-11481 GCA_035295305.1 Candidatus Acidiferrales bacterium
ACGCCGCTGACTTTGCCGTCCAAGTCGACGCGTGCGGGCCAGTCGATGAAATTGCGCACGTCGGGAGGCCGCGTGCTCCTAGTGAGGTCGTAGCTGACGCCGCCGGAATAGCTTTCAGGATTGAGAGCGGCGATGACGCTGCGGCCGTCAGGACCTGTCCACACGCCCACGTTGAACGGCGTGCCAGCGGGCGTTTGTTCCGGGGAATCGGGACCACCAGCGGGCGCGGACGAGCCCCACGTTAATTTCTGCGTAGAAAAACCTTTTATTCCTGCCGCTGCGAGAATACTGGGCAAATCCGCGGGAAAACCGAAGCAATCGGGGAGCATATATTCTTCGCTGGCTTTGCCGAATTCGTGGCGGAAATATTCGTTTCCGTAAAGGACTTGGCGAATGATGGATTCGGGCGAAGGCGAATTGACGTCGTTCTCTTCCATCGACGAGCCTGCTGGAAACCACTGGCCGGTGGCGACGTAGTGTTTCAACTTTGCGAAATCGGCGGGGTAATACTCCTTCATCATCATGTAGCGATTGGCGCCAGTCCAATTGAAAATGTAGTGCGGATATTTTTGGAAGAGAGCGAAATTCTTGCGCATCGTGTCAGGAAGATATTCCGAAATGACCTGCGGATATTCCCAGCGCCACTGCGTGTCGAGATGCGCGTAGCCAACGAGGTAGAGCGTCGGCTGATGTTTGAGGTCCGGAGCGTTCGCGTGCGCGGAAGTTTTTGCCTCGGGCGCAGCGGCTTTTTTGACCTGAGCTGACGCGGCGCGCGGGAGCGAAGTTATTGCAATTATGAGCGCGCCTACGATTACGATTGCATTGCAGAAATAAACTGTGTTGCGAAGGAAAGTTTTCATTTGTATCCGTCCACTCCGAAGATTTGCCGATACGACACAAGACTGGAACGAACAATGTGGCCGATTTATCGCTATTTTTCGGCCGCCGCGGCGCGACGCTTGGCCTTTATTAACACGTCCACGTCATCAGGACGGCCATTCCAAAAATCGAGCCGGATGCGGCCGTCTGGAAGTTGCGTCACCGTCGCGGGAATGGCGCTGGCGGTTAAATACCATCCGGCGGGTAAAACGACGGCGTTGCGCGAACGGCCGAAACTGCGATCGAAAACCAATTCGTCGCCGTCGAGACGATAACTGACGGGCGCGGTGTAGGTCTCTGAAATTCGCAACCGAGTCGATTGGCCTTTTTTCACTGGCGGAAACGGAATCACGACGACCTGCGTGGTTGGAGTCACCGATTCTCCTCCCGTCTCGATTTTCGCGGCGGTGAGTTCCGCACCGGTCATGATGCGGCTTTGCAGTTTATCGCCCGTGTCGAGAATGTACGCTGAGGGATTTGAAACGATGCTGCCTTCGCGGACGACGTTGAGATACTTGTCGGCGCCAGGACGCGACTCGGTGTAGTCGTGATAGAGGCTGAAAGAGTGAGTATCCGGCTGGTTGAGGAAGTAGACGATATCGCGATCCTGATGGGCGCGTTCGGAGAGGCGCTGGCGTTCAGCTTCACCTTGGAACGGCGATTCCCAACTGCGCGCCGAAGTTAGCGCGCGAGGCGCCGATCCAGGCCCTGTTTGCGCGCCGAGTTTTGCTTTGACGATCAGTGGAGCTTCGCCGGCGCTACCGTTCATGAAACTGATTGAAACGCGGCCGTCCGGCTCGGTCAACACTTGCGAAGGCACGTTGCAACCAACCAATTCATACCCCGCAGGGAGCACGACTTTGTTGCGTTTGATTCCGAGCGGGCGATTAAAAACGATTTTGTCGCCGTCGCGATAGTAGCTCTTCGCGTCCTTGTACGTTTTGATGATAATGATGCGACCCTGGCCTTCGGGCGGCACCGGCCGCGCCAGAGTGACTTTGATGTAGTCCGTGGAAGCGTCAGTATCAGTCATCAATGGATCGCGGCGCGCATCCGCGCCACTGACCACCTCGAAGTGAAGCGGATCGCCCGTCATGGCATCGTAAACAGATTCGTCGCTGGCGACGCTGCCCTTGCGGATGGGATTGAAGAAATACTTCGCGCCAGCAGTGGTGGCCGTGATTTCGTAATAGATTTTGAAACTCGCGGAATCGGGAGCGAGCAGTTCGTAACGTGTGTAGGCGTCCGTCTCCGTTTGACGAGTTGCCGATGACGCGACACCCGCGCCAGACGAAGTCTGTTGCGCATACAGCGCGGCCGCACCCAGCAATAACGCAGCTACTGCAAGCGTGCGAACGAATGGTCTGCGCATAAGTGGTCTCCTTAGCTCGGCATAATGCGGAATCGCGCCCACGCATCTTCTCCGAATTACCGCGACGTGTAAATAGGCGGAATTCAGCCGTGCCGAGGCGGGCCGAGGAACAGGTCGAGCGAGAACATGCAACCATTCGAGGCGGGAATTCGTCCCAAGAATTGTGTACTTGCGACGCATTCAGCCGCGGGAGAATCAGATCATGAGAAAAATGCTGCTTGGAGTTTCGATGCTGTGCTTGCTGCTGCCGGCGAGCGGAATTGCGAAGAATGCACCAAAGGACCAGCCAAAGCCTGTGAAACTTGTGCTGTCTCCCGCGTCAACGATCCCGACCGCCGATATTTTGAAGAATCTTCGCGTGAAGTGTCCCAACGTCTCGATCACGCTGGATTCGACGAAATCGGACTACATGCTCGAAGCGGGCGGCTGGCCCGGCAATTACAAGTTCACGATGTTCAAGCCGGGAGGGCAGGCGGTGTTTGCGACGACGACGCATATTCTAAGCAATGCCGTGAAAGACGTCTGCGGATTCATTAAGACGCAAAAGTAAGAACCTCGCACCGGTAACTTCATACTGTTCGAAATAAACGTTGGGTACAGGTCTGCCAGGTCTTTGCAAAAGGCGCGGGCTTGCGGCTTCCCGTCACGGGGCGAGGCTCGCGGCAAAGATGCGACTGATGCATTGCCGGGTGAGACGGCCAAGCGTATATTGTCGAGGACGCGAGGAAGCAAAATATAAATTTCCGGCGACATTCAGGAGGATTCCTTGGCGAAACGCTATGGGTATGTGGTGTGCTTTTTTCTGCTGGCAGCGCTGCCGCTGGTAGCGCAGGCTCCGGCACTTTCCGATATGTACGCGCAAATCCGCGCCGAAGAGACGAATAATTCGAAGATCATGTGGATCATCCATGAAGTTGCCGATGTGTACGGTCCGCGCGTGACGGGCACACCGAATTTGAAGGAGGCGGACGATTGGGCGGTCCGAACGATGACTTCGTGGGGATTGAAAAACGTGCATCTGGAGCCGTGGACCTTTCAGCCGCCGAGCGCCGCGACGCCTGTCCCCGGATGGGAAAACATGGAACTTTCGGCGGAAGCTGTTTCTCCGTTCCATGGGCAATTGATGGTTGAGCCTCTGGCCTGGACGCCGAGCACCCAAGGTATAGTGACGGCAAACGTCGTGATGCTGGTCCCGCCGGGACTCGCCGCAGTCGGCGGCGGATTTGGCGGCAGGCCCGGCGCTGCTGCGCCAGCCGCGCCATCTTGGGCGCCTCCACCGATGCCGCAGCCGCAAAAGGAAGAGCGGCCGCAACAGCCCACGCGCGCGGAACTTGATGCCTACCTGAATTCCATGAAGGACAAAGTTCGCGGGGCGATCGTGCTGGTAGGCAATCACGTGGAAGTGCGCGAAGACATGAACCCCGCGGCGATGCGCCGACCCGAGGACGAATGGAAAGCGCGCTTCGACCCAAACAATCCGCAGCGCAACCCATTCGGAAATCGTCCGGAACCGCCACCGCTGGGGCCGGGACAATTGTCGCGGCAAGAAGTTGCGAGGGCGGTCGATCAGTTCCTAGTCGACAATGGAGCGCTGGTGCGCATTAATGATGCGGGCCGGGCGCACGGAGTGATCGTGGCGCAACAGAACAATACGTACGACTGGTCGAGAGCCGTGCCCACGCTGGTGATGCGCAATGAGGATTACGGGCGCATCTCGCGCATTCTCGCGGACGGTACACCCGTGACGCTGCGCATCAACATTCAAAACAAGGAATACCCCGAGGGCACGACTGTTTATAACGCGATTGGCGAGATTCCCGGCACCGACAAGAAAGACGAAATCGTGATGTTGGGAGGCCACTACGATTCCTGGCATGACGCGACGGGCGCCACTGATAACGGCATCGGCTCGTCGATGATGCTGGAAGCGGTGCGGATACTGGCAGCGCTCCACGTGAAACCGCGAAGAACGATTCGAGTGGCGCTGTGGAGCGGCGAAGAGGAGGGCCTGCTCGGCTCGCTCGCGTACGTGAAGCAGCACTTTGGCAGCTTCGAAGACCCGAAGCCGGAGTACGCAAAATTGGATGCGTATTTCAACATTGATTCCGGCACGGGCAAGCCCCGGGGCGCGAGCGTATTTGGTCCTGCGGACGCGGTTACGATGGTCCGCGACGCGCTGATGCCGTTTCAGAATTGGGGGTTCACGGGCGTGAGCGCGAGCGCGAGTCGAGCAACGGGCGGAACCGACAGTACTTCATTCAACAACGCCGGACTGCCGGGTATCGGCCTGGCGCAGGACCCGTTTGACTACGGCAGCTTCACGCATCACACGAATCTGGACACCTATGAGCGGATTTACGAGGAGGACGTGCGCGAAGGCGCAGTGGAGATCGCATCGGCCGTCTATGCAGTGGCGATGGCCGATCAAATGGTGCCGCGTTACAAAGCAGAGGACATGCCCAAGCCCGTGCCGGAACCTGGTCCGGGCTCATTGGCCACCCCCGCGCGGCCGTAGTGCATCGCGCGGGAGCGGCCGAGGGCTTCCGGTCTAGCGAGCCCTGGTAAGAAGACCCGGCGACCCTTAGCGCTTTCCGGGGCCATCCGGATTGCGATACCAGTCGTGATAGTGCCGTCCGTCTCGGTCAACACCGCGGTCTGCGACGCCCATATATAGGGGTCGCTCGATGCGGAAGGTTACGATGGCGTCCCGAGGAATGCGAACCTCGCGGCCGCGACCTTCTCCGCCTTGAATGGCTCCCACGATGGCTCCTACCAAGCTATCGTCGCGCCTAGATTCCGTTCGATTGGGCTCTGCCCTCATGGCGTATCGTTCGCCGTTGACGGTCACGGACTCGAGATCAAGGATGAGGTCGTTATCCGGCTCGACTCTGACCATGAGTTCGACGTGGGAACCTCTGGGGATTGCGAGGCGGCCGTCTTCTCCGCGCACATCGTCAGCGACCCTTCCAAAGTAAACTTGACCGTCGGCTCTGTCGGAGTCAATCGTATTGTTGGTACGCACGGGGATGACGGTTCCGGGGTCGATGCGCGTCGTTCGGTCATTGTCACGATGCTCGTCGCGGTTTTGATCTTGGGCAGAAGCGACGGGCAAGACAATGGACAGAGCCGCGAGAATCGAAACTGTCCCCAGGAATCGCACGGCCAAGCGGAGTGCGTCACTATTCTTCCAGTCACAGGTCATTGATATCTCCTTTGTGCCATCTCGCGCCAAGCAGTTACGGGCTTGAACTGCCGGCTTAGCTGGGGCGTAAATAGTGCACGAGTTCGGGCCACGCTGTAGCCTATCCGGCTTCTGAGAGCCTATCTATCGGCCAAAGGCCGTATTCGTTGTGGAGGGAAAACGGTAACTATCGGGGACAATTTCACTTATGGCGGGGCGTCGGATTCGGCGCTGCTCAGCGGAAACGGCGAATTAGAAGAGTGTGCCTGCCGGAACGGTAAAGACCGACAACGTAAATTGCAGGTATGCCCTTGCTTGAGTAAATACACTGGCGCATGCGAAGTAGCGGAGTGCCGCGCGGAATGGACAGAAGATCCGACGTGCGCTGGTCGGCGTCGGTGGCGTCAATTTCCTCGTCGGCGTAGGTCAAGTTGACTCCAAATTCGCGCTCGAGGACACCGAAGATCGAGCCGCGCTCGAGACTGGGGCTGGCTATTCCGGGGAACTGATCTGCCGAAAGATAACAGGTCTCGAGGGCGAAGGGTTCATCGTCCGCCTGACGGACACGTTGCACAACGGCGAGCGCGCTGGCGGATGGCAGCGAAAGACGCGCAGCAATTTCAGGATCAGTCTCGCTGGAACTCAGGCGAACGATCTTGGAACGAGCTGAGAGACCGCGGCTGGACATTTGCTCCGTGTAACTCATGAGTTTGTTGAAATGAATCTTGGGAGGAGCAACGAACGTACCGGCGCCATGCTTGCGCTCGACGATGCCTTCGCGGGCCAGGTCGGCCAACGCATGGCGCGCGGTCATCAGGCTGACCTTGTGTATCCTGGCCAGTTCGCGCTCGGATTCGACGATGTCTCCGGGGCGCAACTTACCTGATTCGATGCGCTTGCGGATGACGTCCTGTATCCGGCGGTAAGCGTATTGTCCGTTGCGGTGATTACTGCTCATTCGATCTCCACGCAGCCGCTATACCAGGGAATGATTAAGCCAGCGTTACAGTTTTCCAAGGATAGCATTACTATAGAGCACTTCAGTGTACAGCAGCGCTCTATGTATATACCTGGTGTCACGCTAGGAACGTTCCATTGCAATTACCGTCGCGCTGGATTCATCTTTGCATCATGGAATGGCTACTCTGAGACAATTTTTTGGCGTAATCGGCCTGCTGCTTGGTTTGGATGGCCAGAGAAATGGAACGCTCTTTCTGCGCCTCGGCCGTGCGGCCTAGCTTTGCGAGAGCCGTTCCAAGCAGGTAATGAGCCTCCGCATAATCCGGGTCGATCTGGATGGCTTTGCGCAGCGGGGCGAGCGCCGGCTCCGGTTCCCCCAATTTAAGTTCAGCCTTGCCAAATCCGAAAAGCGCTTCCTTGTACTCCGGGTTCGCGGCGAGAGCTGCCTGAAACAACGTTCGGGCCTCAGCAGGATTGTCGCGGAGCATTGCAATCTGGCCGAGCAAGCAGTTCGAGACCGGATCTGATGGAAAACGCTTCAGCTCTTCGCGAAACTCGGCTGCGGCTTTGTCAACATCATCGCGCTTCCAGTAGAGCAAGCCAAGTCCGGAGTGAACGCCTGCGAAATCGGGATTGGCTCGCTCGGCGGCCTGATATTCGGCAATCGCCTTATCCAAGTGAAATGTCTTGTCGTACGCCGTACCCATCATGACGTGCGCTTCGGCGGAGTTCGGGTTAATCGCCATGATTCGCGCAAAGACCTGGGTGACAGCTTCGTAGTTCGCAGTACGCAAGTAAGCCTGCCCGAGCATGTAAAGCGTCACCAAATCAGACGGCTGCAGCCTGCTCGCCTGTTCCAGATAACTCGTGGCCTGCGGATAGCGGTTAAGACCGAAAAAACAAAGGCCGGTCAGGTCAACAGCTTGAAAATCCGAACCGTTGCGCTTCGCAAGAGCTTCAAAGAGGGGGAGAGCTTCGGTATATTTCTGCTGCTTGAAGTAGTCGAGAGCGAGATTCCGCGTTGTAGCCGGGTCGCCGGGCTGGATCGCCAAGGCGCGGCGGTAGAAAGGGACCGCATCGGCTAGCTTGCCTTGCTTGACGAGCGAAATCGCCAGATCGTTGAGAACCTCCATTGAGCGCGGCGCGAGAACGAGGGCCTGGCGGAAATCTTTCTCGGCATCAGAGTTGTGGCCACTCTGAAGCGCCTGCACGCCTTCGGCGAGCAGCGATTGCAATTGAGCTCGAGGAGGCGACGACGTCAAGGGCGCGCTCCGTTGCACCGCGGCGGGCATGTTCGCGGAGAACAAAAACGCGGCTACTGCAAGGAATACAAGTCTGCCGGCCAAGCGCGACCACCAGCGAGATTCGACACGGATTTGAGGACGCCCCGAAGGGCGTCCCAAGGATAAAGCGCTTCGTTGCTGCAACGGACTAGTAATACAACTTGAGGCCGAGTTGGATAATGCGTGGGTCGTGACCGGAAGTCAGCCGGCCGAACGACGAAGAGTCCCTGTTGCTACTGAATCCAGCGTACGACACATGGTTGAACGCGTTAAAGAATTCCGCCCGGAACTGCATGTTGAAACGCTCGGTGAACTTGATGTTCTTCAGCGCGGCAATGTCCCAGTTGTTTAGACCGGGGCCCGTGCAAACGCCGCGGCTGGCATTGCCGAAATGCCCGACTGCATCCATAAAAGCTGAGGTGTTAATGAATTGCGCGACCGTCCCCGGCCCGGAGCAACTCGCGCCCGCGACCATATCCGGCCGAGGAGAAACGGGGCTGGGGTCGATGCCGATTCCACCCGGGAAGGCGTCGAACGGATCATTGGACTGAGTGATTGTCGTTGGTAGTCCCTTTTCAAAGACCGAGATACCCGAAACCTCCCAACCGCCCAGTACATGGCCCACCGGGCCCTCCTGCGAGCGATAAAACGGCAAGTCGTAGACATAGTTGATCACCAAAATCTGCGATCGGCTGAAGCTGGCCGGACCGTACTCCGCGTTAAAATTGTACGTGTCGTAGGGCGCGCTGCTACGGTCGGTGGGATTGTTAGTCAGCGTCTTGGACCAAGTGTATGCCACGCCGAAGTTCAGCCCGTTACCGACCTGGCGGTTCGCCGAGATCTGAAGTGAATTGTAGTTGGAACGAAACAAGGGCGCGATGGCCGTGATGACGTTGTAGCCCAGATAAGGACGTAACGCATTGGCTTCCACTGTCGGATTGGCCAGGCGAACATTCAGAGGTACCTGGTTTAAGTCATATTCACCAAGCAGGTGATTCGCGCGATTTCCGACGTACGCCACTTCGACTCGCGTATTGGGGACAACCTCGCGTTGAACCGACAGGCTCCACTGATCGAGATAGGGCACTTGAAACTGGGGCGTTCCTGTCGCGTGGAGACTCGCGGGCCCGGTTGGCGGGACGGTAGTCCCTGATGTCGGGCTGTCGAAGATGTCAGTCGGGTTCACTGCGTTCACGGAGATGTTGCCGACAAATGGCGGATTGGCAAACGAGTTTTGCTCCTCGATGCCATTCAGGGTGCGGTCATAGTAAACGCCGAATCCTCCGCGCAGGGCCGTTTTGCCGTCGCCAAAAATATCCCACGCAAAGCCGATGCGCGGCGCGAAAGTGTTGTACGTAGGGTTCACGCGGAGGTCATACGGCGAGCAGGTGGGGCCAAACGGGGCAACCGGAGGCTTGAAATACAGGTTCGGGTTGCAGGCATTCTGAGCAATGATGATCCCGTTTGAATAGGTCTGCGGACTCACGGTCTGGCCCGTCGCAAAGTTGCCCGAGACCGGGTCGATTGCAGGTACGTTCGCCGGATTGAAGGCCTGCGGTGAAAAATTGTCGAGAATCTGATTGTTATCTTCAGGCGGGGCAAAATAGGCATAGCGAAGGCCTAAATTGAGCGTGAAATTGCGGACAACCTTCCAATCATCCTGGACGTAAGCCTCGACGTTCGGGAAGTGCAGATTGGGAATGATGTCCCGGCTGGCCTGGCCAAACGTGCTGGCATTGCCAAGCAGAAAATTGGCGAACGCGGGATTACCATAGGCATTTCTAAATGAGAAACTGCCATTCGTAGGATTGACCGCGTTCTCCGTCTTCTTCATGTACTGAAAATTCATTCCCGTGCGGATGGTGTGGCTGCCGTGTGTGATTGAAACATTGTCATAGACGCTCTTGTCGACGTTTCGTTCAAAGTAGGGCGAAACGGGAATCCCGACGCCGGTTACGTTTGTAATGGACACACCTGGCACACGATGGTACGGGTCGGTGAAAGGAAGGCCGCCCGTGAAACTCAGGGCGTTGAAAAAGGCGGGGCTTGTGATCAGGCCAGTGATATTACTGTTGATCGCTCCCCAGGTATCGCCGACTTCGACTTCGTTCGTGACCGACGGTGAAAGTTCCATGGTAACGTGAGCCACCAAGTTGCGCCCGGGCGCGTTGCTCGCAGTGGAGGAGATTCCCGGGAGGCCACTTCCCGCGAATAAACCGCCCGGCTCAGTGGTCGGAACTTTATCCTGCATATAGCGAGCGAATATTGAGATCTTGCTCGTGATGTTCTCGTCAATGCGCCCGATTTCCTGGCGGAAATCGTTGGCGGCGCTTACGGGAACTATGAAGTTCTCGGTGAGAGCCGTGGGGCTCAGCGCGCTATTGGGAGCGAACTTCGAATAGACGTTCGCAATATAAGCCTTGGCATTCGCGCTGAAACAGGATGGGCTGATCTGGTTTCCTGTGATGCAGCCGGAAGGCGCAGAAGCGGGATTCAACGCTACGCCGGTTATTCCCGTGAAGTTTCCGGTCAACTCTGGCGGATTCGGAAGGGCCAGATTGACGGTCGTGGGCGTTCGCGTTCTGCGGAACTCCTGCGACCAGAAGAAGAACGTCTTGCTCTTTTCCGTGTTGTAGTGGCCGGGAATATAGATTGGCCCGCCGATTGTGTAGCCGAAATCGTTGTAGCGGAACGGCGGCCTGGCATGGCCGGCCCCCTTGTTAAAAGCTTCGTTTGCGTTGAGAACGTTATTGCGGAAAAACTCGTAAGCGTCGCCATGGAAATTACTCGTGCCGGACTTGGTGGCTACGTTGACTTGGCCGCCGCCACTGCGGCCGTATTGCGCATCGTAGGTGCTGCGCTCGAGTGTGAATTCCGACAGTGCATCCACGCTGGGAACGTTCAAGAGCGTCAAGTTTGAGCCGCTGTCATTGATGTCAGCGCCATCTACGGTCCAGTTGTTGGCGGATGTACGAGCGCCGTTTACGGAGACGGAGTCTGTATTCGTGATTCCGAATTGGATCTGATCCGGCAGGGTCGAAGAGACGCCCGGCTGTAGCGCGACGAGTTGCTCGAAATTTCGGTTATTGAGCTGCAGTTCGCGGATCTGCGTGCCAGTGATCGTGGTGCTCTGCGCGGCAGACGATGTTTCAACTGGTATCGTCGTCGCCGTGACGGTGACCTGCTCGGAGACCTGGCCGACTGAGAGCGCGATATCGAGCGTGCGATGCTCGCCGACGTTCAATATAAGGTCGCTAGCGACATACTTTTTGAATCCATTCGCCGTGACTGTGACAGTGTAGCGTCCCAGCGGCAACTCGGTCGCGGTGTAGAGACCGTTCGAGTCGGTTTGCACTGTAACCACGTCGGTATTCGTGTCGATGTTGTGAAGGGTCACTGAGGCTCCCGGCACGACCGCGCCGCTCGGGTCGGTCACTGTGCCGGTCAGAAGAGCCGTGATGTTCTGGCTTAAGCAGATGGACGACGCAAAGAGAACTACAAAGCACAGCCCCAGCAATTTGGCTCGAACGCTTCTCATTTAGGACTCCCCCTTCAAATTGGAACAACCCATGCGGGCCAATGTGAATGGACCTTTGCTGCTTCCGTCACGCATTCGGCACCAGAACGGAGTTGCTCTTTCGACTGACGACTGACCGAGCGACTGCACAACCCCAAGAATGTGGGTAGCTATATAGCAGCTACGGAGTGCTGTCAACAAGAAAGTTGTCATCGAATCGCGGAAAATGCGATTTCCCCGACTCCGCGAGAGCCGCAAATCTGCCAATCGGCCGGACGAGGAGCAGGAG
>DATGJE010000350.1:0-3307 GCA_035295305.1 Candidatus Acidiferrales bacterium
CGGAGCCCGAGCATGGCCATCCGCACGCCGAGGACTTGTCCGGCACAAATGTGGCCGTGCGCTTGCGTGGCAAGTTCCAAATATTCGTCGAGGGTTTTCATGGAAGGCTGTGCATGATGATACGGCGCATCTGGGGCATCGGGATATAGAAATGTGAATTCAGAAACTTGATCGCCGCCTTCAGGCGAGACTCTCACCTGCTAACTAACAACAGCGGCTGACTTTCTTCGGCGATGAACGACGAATGCGCCAATCGTGACGGCAACGCCGAGCGCGAAGAGGCAGCCATCGCGGACCAGCGTCCATGAGTCCAGTTTTTCGTTGGGCCCGAAGCAGCCACAGTTGATCGCGAGATGCAAAGCGTAAGAGCGAATCACTACGCCGTAGAAAAGCGCAAGCAACAACGCGGACGCAAGTGAGACATACCGTAGCGCAAAGCCGGTGAGAAGCAGTATGCCGAGGCTCAATTCAATCCACGGCAGCGCGTGCGCGAACGGACTGACCATGCGTGGGGGCAAAAGTTGGTACGAATCCACCTGCATCGCGAAGAACGTCATCGACAGGCCCAGCGAGGCGGGCGTGATTTTCAAAGATGCAAGCGTCCACGGCACGGCATTTTGCGGACGCAATTTCCCGTACGCGGCGGCGAGAAAAACAATGGCAAGCGCCAAACGCCCGAGCAGCAGCAGAACACGGCTCACAGTCCAGCGAGAAGATGACGTCATATTGATTATTTCTGGCTCAAAAGCTGATCGAAGAATTGCCGAAGAATTGGCCAGGAAATAGTTCCCTGCATCGGCGGATACTGCTGTCCATGAGCGGAAATCACAATCGTGGGCGTGCCACGAACGGGGAGTAGTTCACCCTCGGCGAAATCGCGCTGGATGGCTTCATCGACCACACAGCCCTTAATCTGGCTCTGCGAATTGCCCTCGCAGCCTTGCATCAAATGCTCGACGCGCTTGAACTCTGCCGGCGTGAGGGCCGCCTGGACGAAGGGCTTGATAATTCCCTTGGGATTCTCCGTTCCGTACTCCGACCATGCCATTTGGTTGTCGAAGAGGGCGCGTTCGACGGCCTCGAATTTTCCGATGCGCGCGGCTGCATTCACCCAGCGCGCGGCTTGGCGCGAATATAGGTGCATCGGCAACGGGAAGTCACGGTGGATCAGGTAGACCTTGCCGGATGCAACATAGTCGTTAATCAAGGGCCGCAGCGTTTGCTCATACAGCTCGTCGCACACGGGACATTCATAATCGTCATAGACGATCATCTTGATCGGGGCATTCGGATTGCCCAGCGACTTCTCGGCGGAGAGATGCTCCCACTCGGCGGGTGTTTGCGCCATGGACGGCGCAACGCACAGCGCGAAGCCCAAACACATAACCAGCGCGGCAGCAACAGGTGTTAAAATCCGCAGCGGATGCACATTCGAAATTCTATCGTTCCATCGATAAGAGCGCGTCATAGTTATCTCTGGTTCAGGATTTGGTCGAGAAACTGCTTCATCAAAGGCCACGAGATCACTCCGGCGGCGGGCGGGTAGGATTGTCCGCGGGCCGAGACGATGAACGTGGGCGTTTGCGTAACAGGGACCAACTGCGCCGCCGCCATATCGTGCTGAATCTCCGCATCCACGGCGCAGCCCGCGATTTCAGCGTGTGAATCGCTTTCACAGCCTTGCATCAATCGTTCGGCGCGCTTGAACTCCGCCGGAGGCAGCGCCGCCTGGACGAATTTCCTGATGTCGCCGTCAGCGCTCCCATGTTCGCCCCAAACGGCTTGATTGTCGTAGAGGACGCGATCGACGGCTTCGAAATGTCCGATGCGCGCGGCGGCATTTGCCCAGCGCGCCGCTTCGCGCGAGTACTTGTGCAGAGGAAGCGGGAAATCGCGATGGACCAGATACACCTTGCCCGACGCCACATAGTCATCAATCATGGGCCGCAGAGTGCCTTCGTAAAACCGGCCGCATGCCGGGCATTCATAATCGCTGAAAACTTCCACCTTGATCGGGGCGTTTGGATTGCCGAGTGATTTTGCGGCCGAAAGGCGAGCCCAATCGGCGGACGAATGTGAGTTCTGGGCCGCGTTCGGCTGGGCGGACATGGCGACACCGAAAAGCACGGTTCCTGCGGCACACAACAAGGCGAAGGATCGAAACAAAAGCCGATTCAAGTCTTCCTCCCGCGATGCAAATCGACGTGCATTCTAGCGCGATACGAGCGTATGTAATGCCATAAATGAGAGTGCGTGTCGCTAAACAGAAACAGCAAGTATACTTCAGTTCAGATGGTCGGAGAGTAAGATTTGGGTTGCCAACGTGTTGACGGTGAGACCGGAGGACTTGGCGTTACGAAGAGGCGTTTTAGAGTGGATTTGTTATGGATAACGCATAAGTGTAAGCAATACATACAAATGGCAGCCGTCAACAAACTTGACAATGATGCGCTCAACATGTAGAATATGCCTCGCAATACGTTGCATTCGTCGACGCAGTTATTCCAAGCAAGTAAAGCGAGGGAGGGGCTTCACCAATGAGCAAGATCATAGGAATTGACCTGGGAACCACCAATTCGGTCGTTGCCGTGATGCAAGGCGGCGAGTCTACCGTAATTCCGAACCAGGAGGGCGCGCGGACCACGCCGTCAGTCGTCGGAATCACGAAATCGGGAGAGCGGCTGGTCGGACAGGTGGCCAAACGCCAGTCAATCACGAATCCCGAAAATACAGTTTATTCAATCAAGCGCTTCATGGGCCGCCGATACGATGAGGTCGGTGAGGAACTGAAGCGCGTGCCGTACAAGATTGTGCGCGGTCCGCACGACGACGTGCGCGTCGAGATTTCAGGGAAGGTGTACAGCCCGCCCGAAATCTCGGCCATGATTCTGCAGAAACTGAAGAGCGCGGCGGAAGATTTCCTGGGCGAGAAAGTCACGAAAGCGGTGATCACGGTTCCCGCGTACTTCAATGACGCGCAGCGCCAGGCCACCAAGCAGGCCGGCGAAATCGCGGGGCTCGAAGTGCTGCGCATCATCAATGAGCCGACCGCAGCGGCGCTGGCGTACGGTCTCGACAAGAAAAAAGACGAGACGATTGCCGTATACGACTTGGGCGGCGGCACGTTCGATATTTCGATTCTGGAAGTGGGCGAAGGCGTGGTCGAAGTGAAGTCGACCAATGGCGATACGCATTTGGGCGGCGATGACATTGACCAGCGGATCGTCGACTGGATGATCGCGGAATTCAAAAAAGAGCAAGGCATCGACCTGAGCAAAGACCGCATGGCCATTCAGCGCCTGAAGGA
>DATGJE010000351.1:0-6569 GCA_035295305.1 Candidatus Acidiferrales bacterium
GCCCGTAAACGTGTCCGTTTCAGTTTCCCCAACGTCCCCGCAGCCGACCGGTGACGTTTCGTTGATCGCTACGCAAGGTACAAACTCCACGTCTGTTGATACGCTGACTTTGAGCAGCGGAACTGCCTCCGGTTCGACGAATATGCTGCCCGGAGGCGCGTCCTATAGCGTGCAAGCTCATTACGCAGGCGACGCCACCTACGGCGGAAGCGACTCCAATGCCGTCACCGTCACGGTGACGCCGGAAGCCAGCCAAACCGCGCTGCGCATTCTTACTTTCGATCCGATAAGCGGGCAGCTGATAAACCCCAATGCCACGACATTTAACTATGGGAGTGCGTACCTGTTGCGCGCTGATGTCACGAACAATTCAAGCACACCATGCTTCAACACTACGAACGCAACGCAGTCATATGCCTGCCCGACGGGGAATGTAGCGCTCACCGATAATGGCAGCGCAGCAGGACCCGGCGCGTTCGCACTCAACAGCCAAGGCTCGACGGAATTCCAGGCAATTCAGCTGTCAGGCGGCTCGCACACCTTGGCTGGCAGCTATAGCGGAGATAACAGTTATAACGCCAGTTCTACCACGGATCCGGTGACGGTCACGCCAGCGCCGACGACAACGACCATAACTCCTCCATATCCCGGGCAGTTCGGTCCCAAGCTCGTCGTCGGACAACAGTTTGCGTTTGCCGTTACGACGACTTCTAGCAGCCTGGGAGCAGCACCCGGAGGCAGCTATACTGTCTTCGATGGAACGACACAGCTTAGTTCGCAACCGGGTCAGATCTCCTCCACACCTGGCAGCCCGACCTCGGGTGCGCAAATTTATGAGATCCTTCTAACGACAATTTCAGGTGCGGCTGGCCCGCACACGCTGAGCGTCCGATACAGCGGAGACACGAACTATGCTGCTTCCACATCGGCAGGGGTCACGGTGAACGCATTCTATCCCATCGCAATGTCAGCTACGGCCACGCCCAATAGCATCGTCTACGGCACAGGAGCGACTGTGACAATCGCGGTCACAGTAGACACAACGAATTCGGCGAGCAATGCCGCTCTTAAGCCTACGGGCTCGTTTTCCTTCTATGGATCATCTGATGGCAATATCACAAGTCCAGTAACTACTGATGTTACGCAGGATTCGAGCGGAAACTGGGAATT
This sequence comes from Candidatus Acidiferrales bacterium, assembly GCA_035295305.1. Lineage (GTDB taxonomy): Bacteria > Acidobacteriota > Terriglobia > Acidiferrales > UBA7541 > DAHUXN01. The sequence continues at coordinate 1,171 of DATGJE010000351.1, forward strand.
GCAAGCCAGCATTACGTTCACGCCGCAAAATAGCGAGTTTGTCTATGCAGATTACAGTGGAGATTCCAATTATGAACCGTACCCACAAAACGGTGGCGGCGGTGTCCCCGTTAGCCTGACGGTGATCATTCCGGATTTCAATGTCTCGGCGGCATCTTCGCTGGCTATAACCGCCGGTCAGACCGGCACAGAGACGCTTACGATTACGCCCATGACGAATTACCCCAGCACCGTTCAGCTGAATTGCCCACAGAGCAACTCACCAGGGATTATTCCGGGCTTTCCGGGTGCGACGTGCAGCATCTCGCCTTCCTCTGTCAAACTGAGCAATGGCGCGCCGGCGACGGCCACACTGACTATTACGACGCTCGCACCCTCAAGCACCCTGAGCGCAAACGCTCCCCCAGTGACTTGGCGCGGACCGATGATTGCCCCATTTGGTCGTGGCGCGTGGTGGGCCTTGAGCCTGCTGGCGGGGCTGGCGACGCTGTTCTTAATTGCGCTGCCGGGCAAGAGGCGTTCGCTGCAAGCAATATGCGCGCTTGGATCCGTCTGCATGCTGAGCTTCGCCATTGGCTGCGGCGGAGGAGCGAGCGCGAACAGCAGTGGTGGCGGGGGAGGCGGAGGGAATTCGCCTGCTTCGACGACAACAACCCTGACAGCGTCGGCGGTGAAGATTGCTCAAGGCACCAGCGGAACTCTTTCGGCAAGCGTCCAGTCCACTGCACACCCCACTGGAACCGTTCTCATCGCGAGTTCAAATTGCGCCTTCCAATACAGCAATCCTCTAATCAATGGAACTGCGCAGATCGCCACGCCGACTTGGCTTACGCTCGGAACCTGCACTGTAAGTGCGACATACGGTGGCGATGCGAACAATCTCGCATCTCAAAGCGGGGCTTTGAACATCGTATTCACCGGAAGCACGTCGGTGCAAATCATGGCACAGACAAGCATCGATACTCATTTGATTCCAGTTACCGTCACGATCCAATAGTGGTCGATACAAGCCTTGCAGGAGCAGCGTTCCGGATTCTATTGCGTTGGGGTTGAAACCATCTTCCTGAGCCACGTCGTTGTCCACAGCCGCCAGATCTATCCGTGCGGCACGCTTCGTGTTAGCCTTTTCAAAGCGAAAACTCGATGCGAGCGCCGTTCAACAGGCCCAGAAGCTCCTCAAAGCCGCCAAAATCTCCCCGAAAACGCCAAACCTTGATCGGTAATGAGACGCACAGTCCTGCACGAGCAACTGCTTTAAAATGTGCTACTTCCATTTTCTTGATCGGTAATGAGTTTCATTTGTTGCGCAACGCAAATCTCTTCGCAAAGTGCCGCCGCAAGAAATCCTCGGCGGGCAACCCGCGCAGAACACAAGTGACACCATCCGCCGGAAAAGTTATTCTTGCGCGTGTCTTTGGGCGAGGCTGTATTCCTCTTCTTTGCTGCTCTGGTCGCGGGTGCGCTGAATTCCGTCGCGGGCGGAGGCAGCTTCATTTCGTTTCCGGCGCTGCTGTTCACGCGAATCGCGCCCATCTCCGCGAATGCCACCAACACGGCGGCCATGTGGCCGGGGACGATCGCGAGCACTGTCGCCTATTGGAAAGAACTGAAGTCGCCGCAAGTGCGCAAGCTGTTGCCGCCGTTGCTGCTGACGGGAGTCATCGGCGGCGTCATCGGAGCGTTCATTCTGCTGCGCACGCCGCAACATGTCTTCATGCGCATGGTTCCGTGGCTGCTGCTCGGCGCCACGCTGCTTTTCGCGGCGAGCGGGCGAATCACGAATTGGGTGCGCGGGCGGGGTGGCCATCCCAACAGCCGGCGAATCCTTTTCGTCGCGGGGCTGTTGCTGGAATTGGTGATCGCGGTGTACATCGGATATTTCGGCGCGGGCGCGGGAATTCTGGTGCTGGCGATGCTGGCGCTATTGGGCGTCGAGAATATTCACGCGATGAATGGAATGAAGACGCTGCTCGTGAGCACGGTGAACGGCGTAGCGTTGATTCTGTTCATTTCCGCGAAGGTGATTGTGTGGCCGCAGGCGGTCGTGATGCTGATTGGCGCGGCGCTCGGCGGATACGGCGGGGCGTACTACGCGCAGAAAATCAATCCGCAGCACATCCGCAAACTCGTGATCGTCGTTGGATTTGGCATGGCCGCGTATTTCTTCATACGAAAGTAAAAGAGGGCCCGGCAACGAGTGCAGCGCAAACGAGAAATCGGAAGCTAGGCTTTGGCGTCTTCGAGGGCTTTGCGAAATTTGACTGTGTCGACTTGATGGCGCGCCACTTCGCGCGAGCCCATAAAAATCACGGGCACGTCGTTCGTGTAGAGTTCGCGCAATTCTTTGTCTTCGTCGATATTCACTTCGTGGAGAGTGGCGCCGAACTCGCGGAGGATGGGAAGAATGGCCGTGCGCGCTTCGTCGCACAGACGGCATTTCGGACGCGAGTAAAGCGTTACGTCACGCGGCTTGGCGACGGCGAGGCGTCCCTGTTCGCTGCGCCGGTAAACGTCTCCTCCGCCCGCCAGATCGAGCGCGCCGGAACGAACCAGCAGCTCGACGGCCCCGGGAATATTGTCGCGGCGCGTTGGATCGCTGCCGCCCGCTATTTCCATCAGCGCGTGAAGGTCAAGCGTATCGCGGCCCAGCTCGTCGAATACTTCCAGAATGCAGCGCGAAATTTCGTCCATAAGAACTCGAATTATGGCCTGATCGTATAGCCCTTTTGAAAAGGACCCATGGCCGGAAAAAAGGCGCGAGAACGGAAAAGCTCCGTGATCTGGCGAATGTGGCCCAGATCGTGAAAGGCCCATTCGTTCATCAATTGCGCGACGCTGATCACGCCGAACTCGGAGTGCTGGCCCTTGCGCGCGAGAACGCTTTCCGGCAAATAGCGCAGCCACGAAAGACTGCGGTCGCGTTCATGGCAAAATACTTTCAAATGCTCGCGCGCCTTGCCGCCGGTGTAGCGTCCGGCTTGATATTGCGCGTTCTGATCGTAGGCGGCGAGTTGCGGCATGTCCGACTGAGCCATGCGCTCGATGCGTTCGCGGAAACCTGCTACCTCGACATCGGCCAAATGCGCGAGTATTTCGCTGATCGACCAGCGCTCCATCGAAGGTTTCCATTGCAGCTGATCTTCACTGGCAAGCGAAACCAGTTTCTCGATGATAATGGGCGTCTGCTCGAGCACGGCGACTCCCGGCAGAGCTGCGGGTTCCAGGGCGGCTTTCATCAATACCTCCAACTTGCCTCGCGCGAATTTGGTGACGATTCCTTTATACCGCAATTGGAGGCATGGAAGAAATACCGCGGAGAAATTTGGAAAAGCTATTTTGCGCGGCACGGCATCCTAGAGATTGCGGACGCCGCGCCGCGGTGACTTGTTCGCGAACGCAGGCGCGTGATACACCGAAGCAGAAATTCTCGCGTTCGAACTTAAGTGGAGGATAAGTGGCGGAAATATTTGCATTCGTCGACGACATATTCTTTCAGGCGAAGATGATGGAAACGGCGAAGCAAGTGAGCGTCGAACTGAAATCGTTTTCGACGGGCGAGGCTTTGTTGACGGAATTCGAGAAGCAACCGCCGAAGCTCATAGTGGTGGACTTGAATGCGCGGCAATCGCCGATGGAAGTAATCGCGGCGGTGCGCGCGCGAGGCGCGGAAATGCGCGTTATCGGATTTTTCTCGCATGTGCAAACAGAGTTGGCGCAACGGGCGGGCGATGCCGGCTGCACGGAAGTGATGCCACGGTCGAAATTCACAAAAGAACTGGCGGCGATTTTCTCGCAGGCCAAGGAGTAAGGGTACGCATGGGCAGCATAAGAAAAATGAGTGCGACGGCAAAAATCCTGGTGCTGGCGATGATGATTTTTTTGGCCGCGCCCGGCCTGCTTGCGCAAACGCAGCAAGCCGCGCAACCCGATCCGGTGGAGGCGCTCAACAATGCGCTTGTCGCCGCTTGCAAGGAAAACGAGGTAGACTTCGCGAAGTATTTAACCGACGAAAATGCCGCAGCGTTTCAGAACCTTCCAGCGGATGAACGAGCAAGAGTGATGAAGCGCTTCGTGCTTCTTGACGCGCCCGGGAGACCACTGCTTGCGAACGACAATCAAGGACACGAAATTCTGCGTTGCGAAGCAAGCGATGCAAGCGTGGAATTCCGGTTTGGCGCGGCGCGCGTGCATGAGAACCTCGCCTATATTCCCGTGACGCTTACAGGACAAGATGCCATTCAATTTGGATTAGTGCGCGAGGACAGCCGGTGGAAGCTGCTTTCACTGGGCTTGCTGCTGATCGATATTCCGCAACTGCAGAAACAATGGGCCGCGCAGGATCTCGAAGACCGCGAGAAGAGCGCGATCGACACATTGGAAAATTTGGCGCAGGCAGTCGACACCTACAAGCAGGCGTTTGGCAAGTTGCCAGATTCTTTGGCGCAGCTTGGTCCGGCGAAGGACGGGATTTCTCCACAGGCGGCGAAGCTGATTGATGCGGATCTGGCGGCCGGAAGCAAGAATGGTTACAAGTTCCGCTATCGCGTCGCAATAGCCTCGGACAGTGGCGAGCCCGGATTTGAAATTGCGGCAATTCCAACGGAGTACGGGAAGAGCGGAAAACAGTCGTTCCTGCTCGATAAAGATGGGAAAATTCATGCGGCAGACAAGCACGGCGCTGTCGCCACGCTAGATGATCCCATCGTCACGTCAAAAGATTCCGGCACACCATAGCGAGTCATCCAACACGACACCTGAATTCTTTGGACATGCGTTCCTTCCATCTTTCGGAAATTCTCCACATTAGCATTATGCTCTGCAGACCCGGTGAACAGCCCGCAAATGGCGGCTCGGTGCGCAGTGGATGGCACGAAGAGGGCGGCGGCGTCATCTTAGTTGGGAGAGTGGGCTTGGGAGGGTTGGGATGCACCGATTGCTGGCGGTGGTTTTATTTACGGCGGTGTGGGCGCAGTTGGCAGCGGCTCAGATACGGGGTAGCGCACAATATTCGAAGTATGAGGTATTCGGCAACTACCCAGAAATTGAAAGCAATGATCATGTGTTCGACTTCGGAACTGACTTTGAGACTATCCACAAGGATTTTGACAGCGCTGACCGGGGATTTGAGGGCGGAGCAATCCGCAATTTCACGAGATATTTCGGTGTGATGGGTGACGTCTCCGCACATTTCAGCAGCGGCAACATCGCCTACACGGCTCAGCAAATCTGCGGGACTCCGCCGTGTCCCGCGTTCACGCAAAACATTGCAATCAATCCGAGATTATTTAACTTCCTCGGCGGACCTGAGTTCACATTACGAAATCACACGCGGTGGACTCCTTTTGGCGATGTGCTTTTTGGTGTTGCGCACGCAACGGCCTCATTCAAAGCGGATGGAC
>DATGJE010000352.1:0-2063 GCA_035295305.1 Candidatus Acidiferrales bacterium
CTCGGGAACCGCATCGTTGCCCGAGCGGGAAATCGCACCATCGCGAATTGCGATCCCACCGCGCACGCGGAGATTGTGGCCTTGCGTGCGGCCGCCAGGGAGTTGGGAAATTACCGGCTAAGTGGCGCCGCGGCGTACGTCACAGTCGAGCCCTGTGCCATGTGCGCGGGAGCCATGATCCAAGCGCGGATCGCGCGCGTTGTTTACGGCTGCGATGATCCGAAGGGTGGCGCCGTGCGTACCTGCTTTAATATTTTCGGTCACCCCGCTCTCAATCATCGGGTTGACGTTCTCGGCGGCGTTCTTGCGGAGGAGTGCGCCGAAGTCATGCAGAACTTTTTTGCGGCGCGCAGGTGATGTTCGCCCATCGGTTTCGCGATTCGTGTTGCGCCTCCTGTCGCGCCTGGTGATGTTCTCGTTCAGAATGATTGGTGACACTCGGAGTAGAGTGTCGCCATGCAAATTCGATGGGGAAAGCCACCCCGAGTCCGCCAGCTGACGGACTCGGGGTGCGAGCTGAGCCGCGATGCGGTTCGGCGTCTTCAGTGGATGAATCACTACTGGCATCACGGACGGAACGCGGCTTTCACCTGTCGCCATTTTGGTATTAGCCGGCAATGCTTCTACCGCTGGTGGCGCCGTTATGACCCGCACAACCTGACCACCCTGGAGGCGCGCTCGCATCGCCCGCACCAACTCCGTCGCCCCCTTTGGTCGGCCGAGCAAGCCGAGCGCGTCCTGGTTCTGCGCCGTCAGTATCCGCGCTGGGGCAAGGACAAATTGCGTCACGTCCTTCTTAAACAGGGCCTTTCCTTGTCGGTTTCCACAGTCGGTCGCATCCTCACCGACCGGAAACGCCGGGGCCTGCTCGTGGAACCTCCGCGGTCCGCCGCGCTGCTCCGACAGCGCCGCAAGCTGCGCCATCGTCCCTGGGCCACGCGCAAGCCCCGTTTTTGGCGGGTGCGCGAGCCGGGCGATCTGGTCGCTCTGGACACCAAGCAGGTGCGTCCGGCACGCGGCGTGCTGTTGCAGCACTTTTCGGCGCGCGATCTGGTCTCCCGCTGGGACGTCCTGCAAGCCCACTCCCGTGCCGATGCCCGCAGCGCGCTCTGCTTCCTGGAAGCTCTGTTACACCGCATGCCCTTCCCCATTCGCGCCGTACAAGTCGATGGCGGCAGCGAATTCGCGGCCGAATTCGAGCAGGCCTGTCAGGCACGGCGCTTGCCGTTGTTTGTGCTCCCTCCGCGCTCGCCCAAACTCAATGGCCATGTCGAGCGCGCTCATCGCACGCACAACGAGGAATTCTACGAGGTCACACCGCAGCGCTGGAACTTGCTGGAGGTGAATCGTCAACTGCTGGCTTGGGAGCGCACCTACAACACCATCCGCCCCCACCAAGCCTTGGGTTACGCCACCCCGCTGGAGTTCCTCCAGCGCCACCGCAAATCCAAATCTAAAATCCAAAAGTGTCACTAATCATGTGGACGAGTACAGTGGTTTGACCATAGTTTGCGGCGGCGGATATAATCAAAGCGGCGCGGCAGAAAACGCGCGAGGCGACTTTTCGCCGCAGGGACAGCGAGTCTTTGCGGCATTGGCGCACCAAAAGCGCCCGGCCAGCTCACGATTTTCACGTTTAACGTTATGCGCCGCCGATTCCGCCTGCCCTTGCCAAATTAACGGGCACCATCAGGTCGCCGGCTTCTAGGAGCGAGAAATGCTCAAAGCGACGCAACTGCGTCCAGGAATGATTATCGTTCACGAAGGGGACCTCTACACGGTCCACAGCGTGGACCATCGCACGCCCGGCAATAAGCGCGGCGCCATGGCCACGCGCATGCGCAGCCTGCGCAGCGGATCGATTATCGATTACCGGTTCCGGGCCGAGGATTTTGTGGAACGCGCGGTGCTCGATGAAATCGAATTTCAGTACCTCTACGCGGACGCCGAAGGCTACCACTTCATGAATACCGAGTCGTACGAGCAGATCCACGTCCTCGCGGAAGTGCTGGGCGATGCGGCCAATTACTTCATACCCAACCTGGTGCTGAAGCTGGAGTTCT
>DATGJE010000353.1:0-7770 GCA_035295305.1 Candidatus Acidiferrales bacterium
TAAGTCGCGGCCGTTTTGGCTGAAGAAGCGGCTCATGGACTACAGGTTTCGGTTCCTCAGAAATTAGTCAAACGCAAAATGCAGATTCCTCGTCGCGTGGCTCCTCGGAATGACAGCGATTTAATTCTTCGGCTGAGACGGCCCTTAGTAGGCCTTGCATAGGGCAGGCAAACCCGCGGCTACCCTAGATTTCGATGGTTTCAGGGGCTAAAGCCCAGAGTCTAGTTTGGCTGTCATGTCGGAGCTGAAGCTCCGACCCCTAGAAGGGGCGATGTGAGGAGGCTGTTAGTTCGGGCTGGACATGGAGGAGAGGAACTCGGCGTTGTTTTTTGCCTTCGAGAGGCGGCCGAGCAAGAGTTCCATGGCTTCGACGGTCGAGAGCGGGCTCAGGACTTTCCGCAGCACCCAGATGCGATTGAGTTCGTCGGCGGGCAAGAGCAATTCGTCCTTACGCGTGCCGGAGCGATTGATATCGATCGTGGGGAAAACGCGCTTGTCGACGAGACGGCGGTCGAGATTGATTTCCATGTTGCCGGTGCCCTTGAATTCCTCGAAGATCACGTCGTCCATGCGGCTGCCCGTGTCGATCAGGGCCGTGGCGATGATAGTGAGCGAGCCGCCCTCTTCGATATTTCGCGCGGCGGCGAAGAAGCGGCGCGGGCGCTGGAGCGCGTTGGCGTCAATACCGCCGGAAAGAACTTTTCCGGATGGCGGCGTGACGGCGTTGTAGGCGCGGCCGAGGCGCGTGAGCGAATCGAGCAGAACCACGACGTCGCGCTTGTGCTCGACGAGGCGCTTGGCCTTTTCGAGGACCATTTCGGCGACTTGGATGTGGCGTTGCGGCGGCTCATCGAATGTGGAACTGATGACTTCACCCTTCACGGTGCGCTGCATGTCGGTGACTTCTTCCGGGCGCTCGTCAATGAGCAGAACGATGAGGGCGATCTCCGGATGGTTCGTGGTGATGGAATTGGCGAGCGACTGAAGCATCATCGTTTTGCCGGTGCGCGGAGGCGCGACGATCAGGCCGCGCTGGCCCTTGCCGATGGGGCAAAGCATGTCGAGAACGCGTCCTGTTAGATTTTCCTTCGTGGTCTCCAGGCGAATGCGCTCCTGCGGGTAGAGGGGGGTCAAATTGTCGAAAAAGATTTTGTTGCGCGCGACTTCCGGATCTTCGAAGTTGACGGCCTCGACTTTAATCAGCGCAAAGTAGCGTTCGCCATCCTTGGGAGGGCGGACCTGACCGGACACCGTGTCTCCCGTGCGCAGGTCGAATTTGCGGATTTGCGACGGCGAGACGTAGATATCGTCGGGGCCGGGCAGGTAATTGTACTCGGGCGCGCGGAGGAAGCCGAAGCCGTCGGGGAGGCATTCGAGAACGCCCTCGGAGAAAATGAGGCCGTTCTTTTCGGTCTGCGCGCGGAGGATCTGGAAGATCAACTCCTGCTTGCGCATGCCGCTGGCGCCGGGGATATTGAGTTCCTTGGCGATTTTCGCCAGGTCGGTGATGTTGCGGTCCTTCAATTCTGCAAGACTGATGCTCATCTGATATTTCCTTAAATTGATTTATTCGATTTTTGCTTCTACGACTAAATTTTTGACCTGAGGTTTCTCGGGCGCGGGAGCACTCGGGATGTTCCTCGGGTAGGTGAACTTTCGAACTGGCCGGAATTCCCCTCCAGCCTACAACTGCATTTCATCTTCGTGGAAAAACCGAAGGCCTAATTGGTGAATTCGTTGTCCTGCGGCGCGCCAGCGTCAAATTCAGGCGCGACTTCGGGAACCGGCGCGGGACTGGCCGTCAAAGGCCGCTCGAGCGCCAAATACAACACTTCGTCCATGGTGTCGACAAATTTTACGGACATCTGGGCCTGAATTTCGGGCGGAACGTCGGCTAGATCCTTTTCATTGTCGCGCGGAAGAATCACGGTGCGCAAGCCGAGGCGATGCGCAGCGAGCAATTTTTCCTTTACGCCGCCGATCGGCAGCACTTTGCCGCGCAAGGTGATTTCGCCGGTCATAGCCAAATCGCAGCGAACGGGAATGCGCGTGAGCGCGCTGGCGATCGACGTGCAGAGCGTGATGCCGGCGGAGGGGCCGTCTTTCGGGATGGCGCCCTCGGGCACATGCACGTGGATGTCCAGATGGCGATAAAAGTCCTTTGGCAAGCCAAACAGATGGCTGCGCGAACGAACGTAGCTCATGGCTGCTTGCGCCGATTCCTGCATGACGTCGCCGAGCTTTCCGGTGAGCGTCAGGCGGCCCTTGCCTTGCATGAGGGTGGCCTCAGTGCGGAGGACTTCGCCGCCCACTTCGGTCCAGGCCAAGCCGACCGTGAGGCCGACTTCATTCTTCTTCTCCGCGAGCATGTCACGGTACTTGATGATGCCGAGATAGGAATTTACGTTGGCTGGCGTGACGTCGACGGTGGCGGATTTGCCTTCGGCGACCAGTTTGCGCGCGACCTTGCGGGAAATATTCGCGATTTCCCGCTCCAAATTGCGGACGCCGGCTTCATGCGTATAGTGACGAATCAAGTGCAGCAAGCCTTCGTCGGTGAAAGTGACATTTTCCTCGGCGATTCCCGTGGCTTCGCGCTGTTTGCGGACCAGGAAGCGCTTGGCGATTTGCATTTTCTCCTGCTCGGTGTAGCCCGGAAGCCGGAGAACTTCCATGCGGTCCTGAAGCGGCTGCGGAATCGTGTGCAAGACGTTTGCGGTGCAAACGAACATCACTTTCGAGAGATCGTATTCGACGTCCAGATAATGATCGGTGAAGGCGTGATTGAGCTCTGGGTCGAGGACTTCCATGAGCGCGGCCGAAGGATCGCCGCGAAAATCCATGGACATTTTGTCAACTTCGTCGAGGACGAACACAGGATTCACCGTGCCGGCCTTGCGCATCATCTGGATGATCTGGCCGGGAAGCGCGCCAATGTAAGTGCGGCGATGGCCGCGAATTTCGGCTTCATCGCGCACGCCGCCCAGCGAGACGCGTACGAATTTGCGTCCCGTGGCTTTGCCGATGGACATGGCGAGCGAAGTCTTGCCCACTCCCGGAGGTCCGACGAAGCAGAGAATCGAGCCTTTAGGATTTTTGACTAGCTGGCGAACGGCGAGGAATTCGAGGATGCGCTCCTTGATTTTTTCCAAGCCGTAATGGTCTTCGTTCAGAATTTGCTCGGCGCGCTTGATGTCGCGGATTTCGCGCGAGCGCTTCTTCCACGGCACGGCGAGCATCCAGTCGAGATAATTGCGCGAGACGGTGGATTCGGCGGACATCGGCGGCATCATTTCCAGCCGCTTCATCTCCTGCATGGCCTTTTCCTGAACTTCCTTGGGCATGCCGGAGGTTTCGATTTTCTTTTTCAGCTGCTCGAGTTCGCCCGCTTCGCCGCGACCCAGTTCCTTCTGAATGGCTTTCAGTTTTTCGTTGAGGTAATACTCTTTCTGGGCGCGTTCCATCTGCCGCTTGACGCGCGTATTGATGCTGCGGTCGACGTTGAGCTTTTCGGTTTCCGCGTCGAGAATCTCACCGATGCGGTTCAGGCGTTCGAGCGGGTCGAAAATCTCCAGGAGCTCCTGCTTTTCTTCGACCGGAATCGTCAGGTTCGCGGCGATGGCGTCGGAAAGTTTCGCGGGATCGTCCACGCGGACGGCGGCGATCATCGTGTCGTAGTTGAGCGATTGCGAGAGCTTGACGTACTGCTCGAAAAGGCCTGTCACGCGCGTGGCGGATTGTTCGAGCTGCGGATTCGGTTCCGTCTTGACGGGGATGACGCGAATCGTAGCGCGAAAGAAGCCTTCATCGTTGGTGATCTGGACGATTTTGGCGCGTTCAGCGCCTTCGACAAGGACTTTGATGTTGCCGTCAGGAAGTTTGACGCTCTGTACGATGTTGGCGAGCGTTCCGACCTGATAGATTTCTTCGGGGCGCGGGTCATCAACGGAAGCGTCGTGCTGCGTGGCGAGGAAAATCTTCTTTTCGCCCGCGAGCGCTTCTTCCAGAGCGCGAACGGAGGCTTCGCGGCCGACAATGAACGGCGTCATCATCTGCGGGAAGATGACCATTTCGCGCACCGGCATCATCGGCACGCGCTTCGTTTCCAATTTTTCCCGGCTAAACATGAATCCTTGGGTTCTCCCTTCGGGCGGTTAGCCTGCTTTTTCGAGCAAGCTCCAATTGATTTCCCGGCTCTTGACCATGTCAGCGGTGACGATGAAGTCGCGCATTTTGCGCTGAGAAGGGAGGTGGTACATCAGGTCAAGCATCAGGTCTTCCAAAATCATGCGGAGGCCGCGCGCGCCAACTTTGCGCTGCAGGGCCAGCTCGGCGACGGTTTCCAGAGCGTCGTCAGTGAATTTCAGGCGGACATTCTCAAATTCGAAAAGCTTTTGGTACTGACGTATGAGCGCGTTCTTCGGTTCCTGAAGAATGCGAATGAGCGCGGATTTGTCAAGATCTCCCAAAACGCCGAGGACCGGGAGGCGGCCGACAAATTCGGGAATCAAGCCGTAACGAATCAGATCAGTCGGCTGCGCTTGCTCAAGGACTTCGATGTTGCGGCGCGATGGTGTGGAAGGCGCAACGTCGGCGTGGAAGCCGAGAGACTTTTGTCCAATGCGACGCTCGATAATTTTTTCCATCCCTACGAATGCGCCACCACAAATAAACAGAATGTTCGTTGTGTCCACGGGAGTGAATTCCTGGTGGGGGTGCTTGCGGCCACCCTGCGGCGGAACATTTGCCGTGGTGCCTTCCAGAATTTTCAGCAGAGCCTGCTGGACGCCTTCGCCGGAAACGTCGCGGGTGATGGACGGGTTTTCGTCCTTCTTGGAAATTTTGTCGATCTCGTCGATATAAATGATGCCTTGCTGCGCTTTTTGCACGTCGCCATCGGCGGCTTGCAGCAGCTTCAAAATAATATTTTCAACATCTTCGCCGACGTAGCCCGCTTCGGTAAGCGTTGTGGCGTCGACAATGGCGAAGGGAACCTCAAGCATGCGCGAAAGTGTCTGCGCCAAAAGGGTCTTGCCCGTGCCGGTGGGGCCGATGAGCAAAATATTGGACTTGGTGAGTTCGACGTCGCTCGGCGTGCGATTCAAGAAGATGCGTTTGTAATGATTGTAGACGGCGACGGCCAACTTCTTTTTCGTTTTGTCCTGGCCAATCACGTAGCCATCGAGAAACGCCTTGATTTCGGGAGGGCGCGGCAAACGGCGATTCGCCGGAGTGGCCTGCTCGCGCTTTTCCTCATCGAGAATCTGCTGGCAGACGCTGACGCACTCGTTGCAGATATAGGAGCGCGGATATTCCGAAGGCGAGCTGATGAGCTTCTCCACCTGCTCCTGAGTCTTGTGACAGAAGGAGCAATGAAGCGCTTCGTCTGTGTTAAATCGCTTCACCGGAATGTTAGCCTCCAGTCCGAGTCGTAGGTACGGTGCAGATCGTAACCGTTATTGTACGGCACGGGTCGGGCGCTGCGCGCCTGTTCATCGGTTTAGCTACTAACCTTTTGGAACGGACTAGCGGTGCTTGGAGATGATTTCGTCAACGACCCCGTATTCCTTGGCCTGTTCCGCCGACATGATGAAATCGCGCTCGACGTCCCTTTCGATCTTCTCCACCGTCTGGCCGGTGTGATGGGCAATGAGCTTGTTCAACCCCGCGCGCGTGCGCAGGATTTCCTTGGCGTGAATATCAATGTCAGTGGCCTGGCCGGAAAGTCCGCTGAGCCAGGGTTGGTGAATCAGGATGCGCGAGTTCGGGAGCGAGTAGCGCTTCTTGGGCGTGCCCGCCATAAGCAGAACGGCTGCAATGGAGGCCGCCTGGCCCACGCAATAAGTTACGACGTCCGGCCGGACGAACTGCATGGTGTCGTAAATCGCCATACCCGCGGTAATCACGCCGCCCGGTGAGTTAATGTAAATCGAAATATCCTTTTCCGGGTCTTCGGCAGCCAGGAACAGCAGCTGCGCAGTCACAAGATTCGCCACGTGGTCGTCAATCGGCGTGCCGATGAAGATGATGTGGTCCTTCAGCAGGCGCGAGTAAATATCATAGGCGCGTTCGCCGCGGTTGGTCTGTTCGACCACCATGGGAACGAGCGTTGTTGCGTACGAGGCCGGGATATCTCTCATCGGAGGTCGACCGGCGCGCACCAGAGTACGAAGCAGGTATTATTTTTCACGTTTAGCGATGGTTTGAATTCGAGCCGTGCGGTGAAGCGAGTCAATTGTTTTATCACTGCGCAACTTCGATTTCATCCTATCGAGCGCCCCTTCCTTTGTCAAGCGCGCGCGAATCACTGCTGCGGATTCGCCACTACGCTCCGCGAGCCTGGCAAACTCTTTTTCCATCTCTTCGTCGGAGACTTCGAAGTTCTCGGCGCTGCCGATGCGGTCAATCAGAATCTCCGCCTTCACATCGCGCTCCGCGCGCTCCCGCTGGCGTTGGCGCATGGCCACCCAGTCCACATTGACAGCGCGAGGGTCAACTCCCTGAGCCGCGAGCGTGCGAACCATGCGTTCGAGACGCGCGTCCATTTGATGCTCGATCAGCGCTTCTGGAACCGGGAAATCGTGGCGCTTGACGAGTTCGTCGAGAATTTTTTCGCGCGCCTGCGATTGTTGGTGCTCTTCGCGCGCCGCGGCCAGGCGCTCGCAAATCTTGCCGCGAAGCTCTTCGAGGGTAGCTGCTCCGCCCGCGCCTTCGCCGATTTCCTTTACGAAATCGTCGTTCAATTCAGGCAGCTTCTTCTCTTTGATGGCTTTGACTTCCACCGCGTAGTTGTAGGTTTTTCCTTTGAGCTTCTCATCCGGATAATCGTCGGGATACTTCGTTTCGAAGCGCCGCGTTTCGCCGGGAGAAGCGCCGCGCAGATTCTCGTTGAAGGCTTCCAAGGTTTCTTCGGCGCCGATGTGGCATTGGACGTTGTCGGCACGAATGGGATCGCCGCCGCCCGCGGGTGTGCCCATGATTTTCACCTGTACGAAGTCGCCGTCTTTCGCGGCTCGTCCCTCGACGGGAGCGTACGTGGCGGCGCGCTCGCGCATTTCTTCGAGAGTCTTGTCAATTTCAGTGTCGCCCGCCGCAAGGTCTTCGACTTCGATTTCCAAATTCTTGTAATCGCCGAGTTCGAATTCAGGAAGCACTTCGAACGTGGCGCGGAATTTCAGCGGGCCCGCTTCGGTGAAGTCCACCTTGTCGACTTCAGGGCGCGTGACGGGCGAAAGCTTTTTTTCGGTGAGCGCCTGCTCCAGAAATTCAGGCACCAGCGATTCGAGTACTTCGCCTTTGATTTCCGCTGCGAAGCGGCGGCGGATCAGCGTCACCGGCGCTTTGCCGGGACGAAAACCGGGAATGCGCGCCACGCGAGCCAGGTCGCGGGCGATTTTTTCCGTCGTTTTCTGCACGTTCTCAGCCGGAATCTCAAGCTCGATTTCGCGTCGGCAAGTTGCTTCAGTCATTTTGCGTTTCCAATTCTAATTTTATGTACGGCGTTTCCAAATTTAGTCTCGCGCGAACGTTCGGGCCAATCTCGAATTCAATGCCCAGCATAAATTGCTTCGACCGTATCTGAATCCCCAGTTCTAACTTGCGCTAATTTCGGATTTGGGAAAGTTACGGCAGGGCACTACTTTCACGCTGCCTCAGGCCTCTTCGGAAATTTTCGCGGGAGGACAGGGAAAAGCGGCCAAGCATCACAGCAAAATCAGTATAGAGGAAGCGAAAGCGAGCGTCAACCGCGCGGTTTATGGGCGCGCCACC
>DATGJE010000354.1:0-3060 GCA_035295305.1 Candidatus Acidiferrales bacterium
CCGCTCGCAATCCTCACAACCACCACAAAATTCAGCCCTTCCCGCGAAAACGGCGAACAAAAAGTTAATCGGTACTCAAAACACAAGCACCGCAAATTCAATTCGCTGAAAACAAATCACATAGGAATTTCTAATCGGGACTGAAAATGTGCTTTTCTCACATGTCCTCAAATTTCACCGCGCACGCATCCTCGCGCCCTTCCCTGCGCTATAATTGTTGGCTCAAACTGGCGCGCAGCCTTTAGGAGGCACTGACATGACATCCCCGGCAGCAACGCTCGATCGCGGTGAATTCAAAAACGAGCCCATTCGCGATTTCTCGAAGCCCGACAATCGCGCGGCCATGGAAGCGGCGCTGAAAAAAGTCGGCGCCGAACTGGGCAGGGAATATCCCCTGATTATTGGCGGCGAGAAAATTTCCACGAAAGAAAAGACGCAGTCGACCAATCCCTCGCATCCGAAACAGATCGTCGGAATTTTTCAGAAGGGCACCGTCGAACTCGCGAATCAGGCCATCGAAGCTGCCGACAAAGCCTTCACGTCGTGGAAAACTGTTCCCGCCGCAAAGCGCGCCTGGTATTGCTTCGAAGTTGCGGAAATTCTCAGGAAGCGCCGCTTCGAAATGAATGCGTGGCTCTGCTACGAAACGGGAAAAACGTGGACCGAAGCCGATGCGGACACCGCCGAGCTGATCGATTTTTGCGAATTCTACGCTCGCGAAATGCTGCGTCTCGCCGGTCCGCAAAAACTTGTTCCGAACGCGGGAGAGAAAAATCATCTCGTTTACATTCCGCTCGGCGTTGGCGTTGTGATTCCGCCGTGGAATTTTGCGGCCGCAATCATGGGCGGCATGACGCTGGCCGCCATCGTCACCGGAAACACGGTGGTCGTGAAGCCGTCGAGCGATTCACCAACCGTCGCCGCATTTTTCATGGAAATTCTGCATGAAGCCGGTATCCCGAAAGGCGTCGTGAATTTCTTCACAGGTCCGGGGAGCACTGCGGGTGACGCTCTGGTATCGCACGCGAAAACGCGCTTCATTGCATTCACCGGCTCGATGGAAGTCGGTTTGCGCATCGGTGAGATCGCCGCGAAAAAGCAGCCGGGACAAATCTGGATCAAGCGCACGGTCCTCGAAATGGGCGGCAAAGACGCCATCATCGTTGACGAAGAAGCAGACCTCGATTCTGCCGCCGAGGGTGTCGCGCAATCGGCCTTCGGCTATCAGGGACAAAAATGTTCAGCGTGCTCGCGCGCCATCGTGTCCGAGAAAATCTACGATAAATTCATCGAGAAACTCATTCCGCGCGTCAAAGCCATGAAAGTAGGTCCCGCCGAGGACGGAAACAATTTCATGGGGCCGGTGATCAATAAATCCGCGATGAGAACAATTCTCGACTATATCGAAGCCGGAAAAAAGGAAGGGCGCCTGCTCACCGGCGGCGGCGCGGCAGTCGGCGACGGATATTTCATCGAGCCGACCGTGATCGCGGACATCAAGCCGAACGCAAAAATCGCGCAAGAGGAAATTTTCGGTCCTGTGCTGGCAGTGATGCCTGCGAAGGATTTCGATCACGCGCTCGAAATCGCAAACGGCACCGAGTACGGTTTGACCGGCGCTGTCTACACCAAGAATCCAAAAAAGCTCGAGCGTGCCACGGAGGAATTTCACGTTGGCAACTTGTATCTGAATCGCAAATGCACCGGCGCGAAAGTCGGCGTGCATCCCTTCGGCGGTTTCAATATGTCCGGCACCGACTCCAAAGCCGGCGGCCAGGATTACTTGCTCCTTTTCCTCCAGGCCAAAGTCATCGCCGAAAAGGTCTAGTTCGCGCGGCAAAATTAGAAAGGCCAAGTGGCAATTGGTTAAAAGGCTGTGCAAGAAACAAACAAGACGACGAGCTCCGCGTGGAACAGCCCGATGCCTCCGGGTTCGGCCGCACGAGCCGAGAAATTGGCGTGGTCAGCTTGTCCCAACTGTTCGCTCGACCTGCGCGCCAAGTCCTTCGGTGGCAAATCGGTCTACAGTAGATGCCCTTTCTGCGGCGTGGAACTCACCCATGTATGGTGGCAGCGCGTTTTTGTTATTGGGGTTGGCCTGATCCTGGCCTACGGTGTTCCGGCATCAGTCGGAGTGCGAGGGTTACCGCTCCTCTTTATGGGACTCCTATGCTACTTTCCAGGTCTTGTAGTCGCTATTATTCTGGTCTTCAAGATGATTCCCCCAAAGTACGTGCAGAAAAGAGAAGCCGTAATGACGCTATTTCGACGATGAGGAGCGACAATTTCTGCGTTCTCTGCGCCTCTGCGGTGAACGCGCGTCACTCTTCGTTTGCCGTCAAATAATTCGCCGGGCGTGGGTTCATGCGGAAGACGAAGCGCAGAATTAAATAGGCGACGGGACCGGTGGCGAGCAACAACGGCGAGTAGCGCATCACGAACGGCTCGCTGTAGAAGATTTTCACGGCGCACAAAATCGTGGGCAAAATAATTATCGCGGCGACTCCGATTCGCCCGCCCGGCATGCGAAAACGCCGCGGCGCATCCGGCGCTTTTTGCCGCATGCGCCACGCAGCAACCAGCGTAAGCAGCGAAGTCGCGATGCGCGTCCAAATATATATGTCGACCAGGTCAACCACGTCGAATCTCGCCAGAACGCAATAAACCACGGCGGAAATTGCGATCGCGCGCGCGGGTGTACCAAATCGCGGATGAATTTTCCCGAGCCACGCAGGCAAAAATCCGTCTTCAGCCATCGTCGCCGGAATGCGCGTCGTATAAAGAATGGTGCTGTTCGAAAGCGCGAGCGTCCCGATGATGGACGCGACAAGCATCGCGACGCCCAGCGATTCTCCCCCGACCATGCGCGATGCGGTGACGATGTAGCCCGTGTCCCACTGCTGCCAGTTGCCGAGCACCGCGATGGCCAGCGTCGCGGGAAGAATGTAAGTGAGTATCGTCATCGGCGTGTTCCAAACAATCAGCCGCATGAACGTGCGCTGCGGATCTCTCATTTCGCCCGTGACGCTCGACAGTTGTTCGTAGCCCGCGTAATTCCAC
>DATGJE010000355.1:0-2968 GCA_035295305.1 Candidatus Acidiferrales bacterium
CCCACTTCAGCCAGCACCGCCTGCAACAGGTCGCCGTAGGTCTGTGTTAGACGCTTGCGGAATATCGCTGTGGGAACACGAATCAGTAGGCGGTCATCTTCCGCTGCTTCCAGGCGCGTTGGACGAAACCACGTCGAGAAACTATGGGCGTTAACCCGCCGCTCCATGTGTCGGAGAATTTTGTCCCAGGCGTTCACAGTAGCAACAAGACTCCGCCGATTTCCACACCAGTGGAAATGTTGTGGAAAACCCTACCCCGTGAAAGGGGTTTTGTCGAGCTATCCTATGATTCAATCCCGCGGCAGAATCTCCGCCCCACGCGGCGCTGTCGCGAGACTGCTGAGGAGTACGAGCTCTCTGCACTTGTTTAAGTGCGAGCGCGGATTCTGCCTAAACGGAAGCAAAGGAGCAAGAGAAAACTGCGCAAGGTTGGTGCGCGTCATTCACAGTTCATTCACAGCTTTTCCACAGCATCAAGCCGCATGGAGTTCGCAGAGAAAACCCTTGACTTGGAATTATTTTTTTGCGTCGAATTGAATTTTGAAAGAAACATTCGCGATCCGCCTCGCTCTCTGTACTTTCCTGATTTTCCTTGAGGATCTCCGCACTAAAGAATAAGCAATCTTGAGTCACCGGAGCCGCAGCCGCGAGGTTTTTCAGCAAAACAATCCCGGAAGGCCAGAAACGCCGCAAGAGTGCATCAATTTACGACTTCGAAACCGAATAACCGGCTAAAGAAACATCAGATTTAGGCGCGATCAAATCTGGTCGCGGAATCCCAAAGGAAACCGAATAACGTGTACGGTAAGTGCCTGAAACTAATAGACATACACGCGTTCCAGATGGGGAGAATTACCTTGTTGACTCGCTCGAAATCCGCTACAATTTCGGTGTCGCTCAAACGCAATTGGTCGGCTGATTTCCTACGCCGCATCGCCATACTTTAGTCCAGGCAAGGCTGGAGTTTTTCTTGCGTCCGCGCCAGAACGCAGCGAAAAAATGAATCTCCGGCTCGGCTGAAAACGGCCCGCAAGGGGCCATCAGTCTTCGCCACGCGCCACCGGATCCGCCGGAGCGGCGCGGGATGAAGCGAAAGACCCTTCGAGCTTCATGTTGCGCTTTGCAAAAAGCGCGCTGAGGCCAATGGGCAAGGCAAGTGTCGAGCCAATCCGCGCGACCGCCTTCCCGATTCGAAATCTAGGAGCACGCCAGAATGGGTGAAAAGGAAAATACGCCCGCCAAAGGCGCCGGGCATAAGTACGACGCCACTTCGATCAAAGTCCTTGGCGGCATCGAAGCCGTGCGCAAACGTCCGGCAATGTACATCGGCTCGACCGGCGAGCTTGGCTTGCATCATCTTGTCTGGGAAGTTGTTGACAATTCCGTTGACGAAGCGCTCGCAGGCTATTGCGACGAAATCAACGTCGTCGTCCACGACGACAATTCCGTCACCGTCACCGACAACGGCCGCGGCATTCCTGTCGACATGCACGCCACGGAGAAAAAGCCTGCCGCCGAAGTCGTCATGACTGTTCTTCACGCCGGCGGCAAATTCGACAGCGACACCTACAAAGTCTCCGGCGGCTTGCACGGCGTCGGCGTTTCCGTCGTCAACGCTCTTGCGGATTGGCTCGACCTCGAAATCTGGCGCGATGGCCAAGTCTGGGAACAGAGCTACGAGAAGGGCCAGCCTACCTCGAAGCTGAAAGACACTGGTAAAACAAAGAAAACCGGAACGAAAATCACGTTTCATCCCGATCCTTCGATTTTCGCCGCCACCACTTACAGCTACGACACTCTTTCGCAGCGCCTGCGCGAACTCGCTTTCCTCAACAAAGGGCTGAAAATCACCCTCGAAGATGAGCGCAGCAGCAAGAAATCCGAGTTTCGTTTCACCGGAGGCATCGCGGAATTCGTCAAGCATTTGAATCGCGGCAAGCAAGTTCTCCACGATTCGCCCATTTACATGGAGGGCAAGCGCGACACGGTCGACATGGAAATCGCGCTGCAATACAATGACAGCTACGCCGAAAATGTTTTTTCCTTCGCCAACACGATCAACACCGTTGACGGCGGCTCGCACCTTTCCGGCTTTCGTTCCGCCCTCACGCGCACCATCAATTACGCCGCCAGTTCTTTCGGCATGCTTAAGGAGCAGAAAGACGAAATCTCCATCACGGGTGACGACGTTCGCGAAGGCCTCGTCGCCGTAGTTTCCGTAAAACTTCCGCAGCCTCAATTCGAGGGCCAGACCAAAGGCAAGCTCAATAGCGACATCAAGGGCCTCGTCGAGCAGCTCATCAACGAAAAGCTCGGTGAATATTTCGACAAGCATTCCTCCATTGCGCGAAAAATAATCGGCAAATGCATTGACGCTGCGCGCGCCCGCGAAGCCGCGCGCAAAGCCCGCGAACTCACGCGCCGCAAGTCCGCTCTCGATTCCAGCGGCCTCCCCGGCAAGCTCGCCGATTGCCAGGAGCGCGATCCCGCGCGCTGCGAACTGTTTGTCGTTGAGGGCGAATCCGCCGGCGGCTCCGCAAAACAGGGTCGCGACCGCAAATACCAGGCGATTCTGCCGCTAAAAGGTAAAATTTTGAACGTCGAGAAAGCGCGTTACGACAAAATGCTCGGTCACGAGGAAATTCGCGCCATCATCACGGCGCTCGGCACCGGTATCGGCAAGGACGATTTCGACGCCGCCAAGCTGCGCTACCACAAAGTAATTCTCATGACCGACGCGGACGTCGACGGCAGCCACATCCGCACTCTGCTGCTCACTTTTTTCTTCCGCCACATGCGCGAGCTGATTGAAAAAGGCCACATCTACATTGCCCAGCCGCCGCTCTATCGCGTCAAACGCGGCAAAATGGACCGTTACATTCGCGACGAACGCGATTTTGCGCGCGAGCTGATGAAGCGCGCCACCGAAGAGCACATCGTTACGGCCAAGGGCGGCAAGCAACTCGAA
>DATGJE010000356.1:0-15260 GCA_035295305.1 Candidatus Acidiferrales bacterium
GCGTTGGAGAGGCGCTATTGTCGGAAGGCTTGTGAGGTAAGTCAATCCGAAGCGCTCTGGCGATCAGGAGAGGCGTTCGCGCACTTTATCGCTGAGAACTTTGCCGTCCACGGTTTTGCCTTCCAGGCGCGCGCGCGCGGCTTTAATCACGGCGCCCATTTGCTTGAGCGAGTCGGCTTCAGTGTCCGCGACGGCCTCTTCGATGGCGCGGGAAATTTCCGCGTCGGTCGGAGCCGCCGGCAAATAGCTTTCGATGATCTTGATTTCCTGGGCTTCTTTTGCGGCTAGGTCGTCGCGTCCGCCTTTGGTGAATTGCTCGACGGACTCGCGGCGCTGTTTCACCAACGTCTGCAGAATTTGCAGCGCTTCCAAATCTTCGAGCGGGCGCATCTTTTCAATCTCTTTGTTTTTCAGGGCGCTCTTCATCATGCGAAGAACGCTCAAGCGCAACTCGTCCTTCTCCTTCATCGCTGCCGTCAGTTCTTTTTGAATGCGATCCGTCAAGCTCATGTTCTTGCGGGTTCTCCGCTCGATTTGTCTTGGGATAAGTGGTCGGGACGAAAGGATTTGAACCTTCGACCTCTGTCCCCAAGTAGAAACAGAAACTCTATCTTATTGGCCCGTTTAGCTTTGTCCTGCGTCGAACATGCTTATTTTGGCGCTAGTTCGGCACCAAATGGACTCAATCCGGACTCATGTTTCGAGCCCTCAGGGCCGACTCCTATCCTAACGCCTATTTTGAGTGATCTCCAGCAACATTTCCGGGGGGACATCAATCGAATTTCCTCCAATCTAGGAATTCTAAGAGTATATAGCCAACGAATTTAGAACCGTACAAGAGATAACGTTTCCAGAGCCTTCGTGGTTCTTGTAAGAGGCGAAACAGCCACTCGAGACCGTGCTCTCGCATCCAGCGCGGTGCCTGTTTTTTCACTCCGGCATTGATGTCAAAGGCGGCTCCAACGCCGATCAACACAGGAACGCGCAGGCGCTCGCGATGCTGATGCATCCAGCGCTCCTGCTTGGGCGTACTCAGACCGACCCAAACGATGTCTGGCACAGAATTGTTGATCATCGTCACCGCTTGTGAATCTTCTTCTTGCGTCAAGTTTCGGAAGGGAGGTGAATACGTTCCTGCGACGATCGTTCCGGGGAAACGTCGCTGGATGGCTTTCACAAGTTGTTCGAGCACACGCGGAGTCCCGCCGTACAAGAAATGGCGATAACCCTTCTTCTCAGTGGACTTGAAAAACATCATCATCAACTCCGGTCCGTACACGCGGCGTTTGAGTGGGAACCCTTTTAGCCGACCCAACCACACGAGCGGCATGCCGTCAGGAACAACTAAGCCGGCAGAATTCAGAATGTCTTTGAATGCAGGGTCATGCTGCGCTTCGGTGACGCCGTGCATGCCGGTCACGGCGACGTAGCGGCAGATATCGTGCATGCGGATCCATTCCTCTAAGCGAGCGATCGCGTCGGGAATCTGTACCGCGTCCACCCCCACTCCGAGGATATTGAGCGACGCGTTCCCCGCAAGCGTTGGGGCCCCTGTTGTCACAGCGATCCTACCTTGTGAAGTGCCACCAAGGTATTCGGCCAAAGAGGCACACCCATCGGCTTGACTTCAGCTTCGGGAAACAACCGCTTAAGGTCCCTCGCGGACAGCAGGTTTATTTCTTCATAGGCAGTTAGGTACCCCGGCGAAAAACGGACGATCTTGGCCTGCAGCGCCGGGGAGCAAAACTGATAAAAAGGGAGGAGCGTATGCGGCTCAATCGGAAAATTCCGATTCGGCGTGGTGACGAAATAACCTTTGGCAGCCACGCGTCGGATTTCATCAGCGAACTGTTGCTGTTTAGACCAGCCTCCCACGTGCTCAATCACAGCGTTTGAGAATACCCAGTCAATCGAACTAGTGGAGAAGGGCAATTTGCAGCCGTCCGCTCGAATTTTTGTCGCATGAACATTCGAACTCCAGTTCGCGCTTCCCGGGTCTAGATTTAGAACGGTCACATTCTCAAATCGCTCATAGAGGCGGACGAATTCTCCGGCTACCCCGATTCCGCCACCCACGTCCAGCAATCTTTCGCAGCGATCGGGTGCGACGAGTTCAAGAAACAAGTTTACCTTTTGACTCCGGAGCGCAACGTGAAGAGGGCGCGCGAGTCGCAACGCTATTCTTCGCGGAAATCCCATTGTGCGGGACGCAACCAAGCTATTTCTCCCCTTCACCCTCGGAATATTTCATCACGTCGAGATTGCGACGAATTACGGTCTCCTTGTTTAGGAAACATTGCCCGTCCCGGTCCTGAATCCAAGGGTGCAGATTTCCCTTCGAGATTGCGCAGAAGAATTTGTTGCCCTGCATGCGCAACGGGGGCAGCAAATTCAACAATTTCTGCGCCAAATGAAGCGAATGGATGAAATTCCGTGTCCCCATTTTCCGGGCCAACTCAGCCACGCGTGTTTCCTTGCGCTTAAGCAGCTCGCACTCGTTGACGTAGAAATCCCAGTAGGGATGCGCGCGGACGCGAAGTCGCAGTTCAGGATGATAAGCAAAGACGGACTTCCTCGCCTCATGCCCGGTCCAACGATAGATATAATTGGGTATGGGCCCGTTTCGCATTCCGCCGCGAGTGTATTCGTGGGCCGCTACCGCCGCGAGTTCGTATGGAAAGGAAAATCCCAGGCGCACCAGCATCCGAAGCGCCCAGGAATCGTTGGGTTCCACAAAGAACACATGCTTTTGCGACACTCGGACCATCTCTCCCAACGCCTTCTGCGGACTGCGGCAGTGATGCAGAACCGCATGAGCGAAAACCACGGGATAGCTGTTGTCCGGCAAAGCGATGTTTTCCGCATCAAGAACCATCCCGGTCTCATCTATGTTCGACAACACAATTTGCTTGAAATCGCAGGCCGAAAGTATATCGAAATCTTCCTGTTCACCGCCGACCACCAGAACCGGTTCGTTCGTGTCAACTCTGCATGCGTTTAAGTGGTACCGTATTACCTTCAGTAAGCACGACTTGTCCCTACAGAAATCGGGTGCATTTGCAGACATGCGTTCTCCTAATTCAATTGCGGCCGTGCAGCGCCTGATGATAGATTTCCATTAGCATTCCGCAGTTCCGTTCGGCTGTATACTTGGCTTCGTATTCCGCGCGGGCATTGCGCCCCATGACTTCCATTTCTTGGTGATGAGTCCAAGCCCATTCGACCTTAGCAGCCAAGTCCTCGGGATCGCCGGGAACAAAATGCAAACCGGTCCGCCCGTCGTGAACAATCTCTTCCATCACCCCGGTGCGCGAAGCGATTACAGGAACGCCACAAGCAAATGCCTCAACCGCAACGAGGCCAAAGGTCTCGTAATATCCCAGCGAGGGCCAAACTAAGAAGCGCGCACCCTTAATCAGATTCATTAATTCGGCTCGCTCAAGCCGCGGTACGATTTCGATCTCCGGACCGCCGCGGTTCCGGAGGGTCTGCACTTCCGGCAACAGCGGGCCTTCTCCTCGAATTTTGATGGGGCGGCTCTTTAAGCTCTTCCAAGCATCGATTAGCGTCCCAACCCCTTTTTCAGGCGCCAGTCTGCCGATGAAAAGAGCATAGGTTCCGTTACCGTGGCGAACGCCAGTATCGGCAGCAATGAAATGTGGCTTGAGAGCAATCTTCTTCGCAGGCAGGCCGCCCTCTGTGAACTTTTTGCGATAGAACGCCGTCGAGCAAATAAAAATGGAAACTTCATTCTGCCAAGTTCCGAGCCAGCGGTGAGTGGCGAGCATCCCGGCAACCACACTGGTCTGGATTCGCGATCCGCGGTAGCAGGCGTAGGTCACTCCTGGCCATGGGAGCGATTTCCCGACGCACAGTTCGCACAGGTGACCATCACGAAACAGTGTGGCGGCCGGGCACAGCAGACGAGGATTGTCCAGGGCCTGAACCACGGGCACGCTGGCTTCCCGGCAGGCGTAATACGCTGCGGGAGAGATTAACGGAAACGTATTGTGGAAATGAGCCACGTCCGGCTTTTCCCGTTTGAGAATCCCTGTCAACTCTCGCACGCTATCCCACGCCCAGACGGTGCGAAGACTGAGAGTGGCCTTGTCCCAAACGCCGTATTCCTGAATTTCGTGATTGTCGCGGACATATTCGACCACTTCGTGTCCAACGGAACGAAGCAACTCGGCCTCGTTGCGGAACACTTCATCTTCGCCGCCAGGCATTTGATACCGGTTGTGAGCGTGGAGAATTTTCATTTCGAATCGACTTCCGAAGGCCGCGGCCTCCCCGTGAACAAGAGTTCGTCATCAAGCTTGGCCAGGAGTCCGGAGGGTCTCCGAAAGATGAGAGGACGGACCCAAACTCCGGCGAGCAAGTAGAAGGGGATTGCTCCGTAGGGCGCTTCAAAGAAGGCGGTAAACATGGCGTAAGAAAGCATTGCAGCCCACAACACAATCCCGCATGGCTGGCTGGTCTGCCGGTAGGTCTTCCAGAGAAGACGGGCAAGTTCTCCCTGTAAGAGAGCAAAAAGGAGGACGCCTATCCAGCCCGTGTACCCGAGGGCATAAAGGAACACATTGTGCGGCGTCTGAATGAACTGGCCTTCAAGATAAGGCACAAGGTCGCCCAGCGCGTATCCATAACCAAACCCGAACAGAGAATTCGCTCGACCCTGATTCACCGACTGCCAGATGGCCAGCCACCAAATGGTCCGCCAGACGGTGGTGTCCACATCCATCTTGTAGGATGACGTGTATTCGGCCGCCAAATCGGGATCAAGCGGGGCCATGGCGCGACCGATCAAATCCCGCGCCGAGATCTCGCCACCGCCCCGAGTTACGGGACCCGGTAATCTGAAATCGATAAAAAACATAACGGCAAGAACAACTGCGACTGCGGCTCCGGCGGTCAGCATTCTTCTGAGGCGCTTTGTCAGCCATCCCCAAAGCAATAATCCGACAGCGAAACCGAGCCACTCCCCCCGGACCTGCATTCCAAGAAGCACAAAGCCATTCAAAGCCAGCAGGTACCATACTTTTCTCAGATTCGGTTCGTAGGCCAGCAATCCGAGCAAGATGACGAAGGAAAACTCCGGCAGTCCGAACATTG
Source organism: Candidatus Acidiferrales bacterium (assembly GCA_035295305.1). GTDB lineage: Bacteria > Acidobacteriota > Terriglobia > Acidiferrales > UBA7541 > DAHUXN01. The sequence goes on from DATGJE010000356.1 coordinate 5,116, forward strand.
GCACCGGAGCCACCTGATCGGAAACGCCTGGGAAAGTCCAGCTGACGCGGTTCAGAAACAAAATATATGCGATGCCATAGATCCCGTTGAACCACCCCAGGGCTCGGAACAAACGCGGAAGGAAATCTGGTTTCCGCAACCCAACCCACAGACCGAGAAGAAAAAACACAGGATAATAATTGAACGCGAGATCGCGTACCGCGGTGAGAGGCGGGTGTCCGAGTGCGATTCCCCGGAGAACCTGAAAAATTCCATAGACCAGAAAGATTAAATAGAATTTCAATAAGCGGCGCAGCGGCCGGATTCGGCGCGCCAGACGCGCCCAGGACCCTCGCGCCGTCCTCGGTCCGGCGAGAAGAAAAGCCGCGAGAATGATTTCTCCGATGAAGAGATGCCACGGCGGGATTCCCAGGTAGGCGAAACTGCGGCCCATTAGGCAATAGCCCAGGATGAGGATCAGAGCGATACGGCTCCATCCGTCCAGAAGCGTTGATCTTGCGGCGACCTCGTTCATTGCTCAACCCCAGAATTACTCACGCGCATCCGTGAGCGCGTCACAGATGCAAAGCCGATCATCAGAAAACCCACGATTTAAGAACGGGGCTCACTTTTCATGCGTTCATGCGGGGGTTATCACGCCCCCTTCACCGCCAGAGACGCGTCCGCCAATGAATCACCGTCTGCCGCGGCACGTGGCACGCTTTCTTGACGAAATGTCCGTCTTGTCAGGATGGCACTCACTGCCATCCGGCCAGCCGCCATTGTGAGAAGTCCTGCAATCGCCCCAGTCACCTTGAAATACACGATGGAGCCCGCCGAGGGCGCAAGCGCCAGCGCGGTACCTACCAGACTTGCCGCAAGTACGAGCTTGGACCGGCCAAAGCTATACAGGAACGCCTCAAGCACAACGGCGCCGTAAGCAAACGAATAAGCCAGAACGGCCAGCCGAAGGCCTCCGCGGAAGTTTGTGTACGGCGAGAGCCTGCCATAGAAAAGCGAAAGAAATGCGTGCGGCCAGACCATCAGCAAGAAAAAATAGGGAACGAGAAGGGCCAGGCCGACGGAGCCGTAAAGGACCGAGGCGCGCCAAGCAGCGCGAACGCCTCCTTTTTTGTGTGCGCCCGCGCTGGCCGGCACGATCAAGTTGTTTGTGCTGAAGAGAACCGGGTGGCTCACGCCGAGAACGTTCATTACCGCCTGGAATGAAGCGGCCTCCTGCGGGCCGTAGAGCAGCGCCAGAGCCCAGGGAAATGCCTGGCGCGAGGCCGCTTCGTTGATGCCCGTACACAGGGCCCACCGGCCCACGGACCAATATTCCCGCGCAAGAGCCATGATTTGCCGCACGGGCGTTGGGACCAACCCCAACTGAACGGATTGCAGCAACGCTGCTGCCGCCGACGTCAAGGCGAGCACAAGAAACGCTCGTTCCAACGTCATACCACCCTTATGAGCAAGCACCCACAACACAGCCGCCTGTCCCAAATAACTCAAGGAATCGCCCCAAACCGCGTCGCGGTGTCGCAAGTGAGCCATGAGAGCGCGGCGGAAAGTTTCTTGAACCTGCCAAAGCAACATGGCAAGGATGACAACCAAACTCAGTGGCGCGACACCGAGTACCAGCGTGGTTCCGAAAACAATCGGTGAGAGTGGAACAACCAAAAGGGCGGTCAAAATGAGTGACGCGAAGGCCAGCTTGCGAAGCTCAATCTTCCCAACTGTTGCGCCTTTCAGGGAGAGGGGATAAGTGATCAGGCCACCCTGGCAAGTGAAGAAGATCAGCGAAATCCCAAAAAGGAGAGTGAAAATACCGTACTTAGAACCAGACAGACTTCGGGCCAGAATGATTTGAGTCATAAAGTTTCCGAGACTGACAGCGCCTTGATCGGTTAGAGACCAAAATCCCTTTCCAAGCTGAGCCTTCAAGACTGGAATCCTCGGAGTTTTTCCCACTTCGCTATTGGCCTTGTGTCTCAATGTGTCTGATTCATGGATGGCCCATCGCTGAACGGTTGTGAAAGCCGCTGCTTACACTCGAAGCTTGATACACCATGAGCACCATGGTTCTAAGACCCCGATCCGTTGAAAACCACCGTCAGTGTCATGAATAAAATCTTTAGATCCACCCAGAGGTTCCAGTTTTCGATGTATTCGAGATCAAGACGCATATTCGCGTCAAAAGACGGATGCCTGCGCGCGGTGACTTGCCAAAGGCCTGTAACGCCCGGCTTAACGTCAAGGCGCTTCAGGTGCTCCAGTTGATATTGTTCGTAGTCGTCCAGGGGATGAGGCCGCGGGCCAACCAAGCTCATCTCGCTTTTCAATACATTCCACAACTGCGGCAACTCATCCAGACTGTATTTTCTTAGAAACCTGCCGAACTGAGTTATACGCGGGTCCTTCGTGATCTTAAACGTCGGACCGTCACGTTCGTTCAAATGCCGCAGTTCGTTTTTCACTGCGTCTGCATTCGCGACCATCGTGCGAAATTTGTAGCAAACAAACTTCCTCCCTTTCCTGCCTACACGCGGCGAAGAATAAATGACTGGCCCCCGCGAATTCAGACGGACGCCTATACTGATCGCCGCCAAAACGGGCGAGAGAACTATCAATCCGAGACCGGACCCTACGACGTCAGTAACACGCTTAAAAAATAGTCCAACGGAAGGAATCGGCTCCCAGTGAAGTTCCATCACCGGGAAATGGCTTATGTGGCTTATCGGCGCATTCCAGCCGAAGCCGTCATACAAATCCGGCACGACTTTGACTGCCAAGCGCTGGCGACGCGCTTCGGCCGCCACGGTCTTGACCAGTTCTCTCTCGGACGGAATGGATATGAAGACCTCATCCGCAAACTCGGCTTGGGCAATACGAGCGAGATCCTCAATCTTTCCCAAGAGTCGCGGATTTGTGCTGTGATTGGCATCAAGAAAACCCTTAAAGGAGTAACCGAGCAGTTTGTTTTCTTCCAGAAGTGCAGCCAGAGCTTGCCCGATACGTCCAGCACCGACAATCAAAACGTTTCTTGTGCCGATCCCTTTGGAAGCACGCTGGAGTATTATTCTTCTCTTCCACAGCCTCCAAGCGATGAATGTCATGACATTGAGCGCGCCGGCGTAACCCACAACGAGCCTCGAGACAATTTTTACTCCCGATAGATACACGAACGCCGAAAGCAACAGCGTAGCAAAGAATACTGCCTTGAAAACTGCTAGGGATTCTTCCGTCGCAGTTCGCGCTCGAACAGTGCGATAAAGATCCTGGCTCTGGCAAAACAGGAGAATCACGACGGTATAAAGCAGCAAAAATGCAGCGTAACGCCCGACAGGAAGACCGATTTCGGCGCTTGCGCGGTGCCAATGCAGGATATCCTTGGCAGAATTTCCGAAGAAACGTAGCGACAATGCGACGAAGCCATCGAGACAGACAAGGAGCAAGTCTATCAGCGCGTATGATATTTGGATCCATCGCCCACTGATGTGGCGAACGGACCGAGCGCGCGCCCGATCGCTACGTCGGCGACCATCACCTTGCTTCCTTTGTGAGGAGAGAAAATCGCCCGATGCACTGGTGGACGACTCGTGGGCTCGCTCGGCAATAGCGACGTCTGCGAACGAGAACCAGCGACAAATAGATTGGAATCCACTCGCCATCAGTCTGCCGGCACAGCCTCGTTTAGTGGCCTAGCATCGTGCAGCGTACGCTCTGTGAGCATCGGCTCAAGAATTCTCGCGACTTCGTCGCGCTTCTTCGTTTTGAAGTACCAATCAATCGTTCGATGCAATCCATCGACGAACTTCATTTGCGGCTCCCAGCCGAGTAACTTCTTCGCCAGGGAATTTTCCGCCACACGATTCATTGGGCCTGTCGGCATCTCAGGATGGAATTCGAAGCTGGCCTTATAGCCGGTGTAATTCATCACTTCGCGCGCAGCATCCAACACGCTGGTGCGTTCCATGGTGCCAAGATTCACCGGCGTGCCATCTTCGATGATTTCGGCGGCCCGAATTGTCCCTGAGACAATATCGCCCACGTAGGTCCAGTTGCGGATTTGCTCGCCGTTGCCCCACACTACAAACGGATCCTGCCTAATAAACGTGCGCGCAATCATAGCGATAACAGCGTGGTTCTCGTGGCCTCGCTCGCCATAAACGGTAAAGTAGCGGCACGACGCCGATTTCATGCCATGTTCGTTGTAGTAGGCCTTCAAGGTCAATTCGGCCATCAGCTTGGCCCAGCCGTACATATTGTCAGCATCATAGGGAGGGCCTGCCTTGTCCTCCGTCAGATAGAGAATTTCTTTCGGGTCAGTTTGCATAAAATTCGCATAGACGCAGCCGGACGACGCGTACACGACTTTCCTAACCCCGGCTCGCTGACAGGCACGAAACAGCAGTCCGTCAAGAACGAGATTTGTCGAGCAGGCAGTCTGGTGAAGATCGACGTAGCCTCGTCCACCATGATCAGCGGCAAGATGAAAGACGATCTCCTGATCTGAAACAGATCTCTCAGCAACTCCGTGATTTAGAAGATCATCGTGGAGAAAATCGACGACTCCTGCGCGGACGTGGTGCTGGATGTTCTCGACCTTTCCGCTACTGAGGTTGTCCACAATCCGCACTCTTGCTCCGCGTTCCACAAGAGCATCGGTGAGCGTTGATCCAATGAATGAAGCCCCTCCGGTTATGAGAACCTTTGTGCCTCTCCAATTCATTTAGTCTTCTCCTTTAGTCTTATTGCTATTGTTTGCAATTCCTGGCGATCCATTTCGCGATAGCAATGGCACATGCTTTCTCACAGACTGAAAAACTTCTTGGGCCAGCACCTTCCCCGGATCCTGTTCATCAATTTCGTGCCATTTGGTGCTTCCAAACACCCATGCGATCCCGAAAGTGCACGCCAAAAAAGTACCAGCGAATACTATTAATAGGCGATGCGGTGACGATTTCATCTCAGGGATATTCGCTGGGTCGAGTACCTTTACGCTCGGCGTCTCCTTTGCTTCCTCGACCTTGGCAAGCTCGTACTCCTGTGTCAGTGCCTCGAAAACGGCTTCTTGAACTTTCATTTGCCTGTACAAATCGGCATATGTCACACCCAAGATTGGAAGTTCGCGAATCGACGGATAAAGTGAGCTCGCATCAGTCGTCGGTGCTGCCTTAGCATCGGTGGAAGGAGAACTCGTTCCGCCCAGCTTCTGTAATTGCCGACGAATTTCGTCGATACGCGCTTGGGTTTCGCGGACCCGAACATTGTTGTCGGTGAAGATCTGACGCAAACCTTCAAGTTCCGTTTGCGCAGCGATGAGCTGGCCTTCAAGGGCTGCACCAGCCTGAATCATGGCCTTGCCCTGTTCCTGGATATCGATTGCCGTGTTCTTGCTGGCGAACTGACTGAACTGCTTCTCGGCAGACTCGAGATTTTGCTGGACCTGGCTTAAGCGCCCTTCGAGGAAGACTCGTTCCCGATGTGCAGAAGAGGTATTCAAATCCGTGACGACGCTATTCAATTCCGTGACGTACTCTTCGGCCATTTGCTGCGCGCGCTGTGGGTTTCGATCGGTGACCGAAATCGTGATGATTTCGCTTTTTCGATCTTGAGAGACACCAGTTCTCTTTGCGAGTTCTGTGCGGGCATCCTCCAAACGCTTGTCGCTGTACAGTTTCCGCAAATTGAATTTGCCGATCAGATCATCTTCTACCGTTCGACTCTGAAGTATCCCAATAAACAGATCGCCTGTAGTTTTCAATCCGAGAAGCTGAGCTCCCAGCCCTCCTATCGTTCCCCCTGCCTTGCCTGCCAGCGCAGCGAGCATGGCCATTCCACCTTCTGGACCTTGGTCGGGTGGCATCAATCGCGTTGTGGACGTATAGCTATTGGGGATCAGGAAAGCAATCAAGACGGCTCCCGCTAGTCCGATAGCGGCGATTCGAGCAAGAAATATTCTTTGATTCCATACAAGAGACAATCTTGCGATTGACTTCTCGCGACGCTCCCGGACATCTTGCTCGGATTCGAGAGGGAGAAGTGGCTCCTCGAACTCGAGCTCCTCTTCGTGGGTGCGCTCAGCTTTTTCGAGGCCTTTCGCCATTATTTTTGCGTTCCTAATTCTATAGAGATGTCACTCATCTCTCTGCTCGTAGAATCAATTAATGCGTCTGGTTGAATATGTGTGAATTTTCGGCCAGTAGGTAAATTGAATCGACGCTGTGACGTCCGTTTCTCGTGTCGCCGAGAGAATGGGGAAGTCCCACTTTTCGTATTGAACCTCCGCGGACACACTGATGTGAGAACCAATCCAGAAGTCACCTCGCGCGCCTCCATCTGTGAGCGTTCCGCCGAAAGGAACGAACTGCTGGCTGACCTTCTGGTGCCGAAAATTGAATTGCAGTTTGTCTTGGGGCGTAAACCAGTAGGTTGCCCAGCCTTCTCCACCTTGACCTTGTCGACCGATCCAGCTACCCATCAAATTCCCAGCATTTGTGTATCCATTGCGATATGAGGTGCCAATGTAGAAAAATCCATGAGAAACAGTTCCTCCAATAGGAGGGTCGCTGTAAATTCCCTCGAATCGCAAATCCAATTTGGGAATTTTTGGCATTGTGGGAACGTAGATGCCGACGGCCCATGCGGCCTTGTCCCACGCTCCGAGCAGCGGCGAAGCCTCATCCTGGGTATAGCCGTCGGCATAGAGCGTCAGCCAATGCCGCATTCCCGGCACACGGTAAGTAAAATCCATCTCCGAATGGCCATTGCCATAATAGTTCGGGGTTCCTGCCTCGCCGCCCCCTTCTGGGAAAGCGGCCTCAAGAAGTTTCTTGATCGTGAAAGGATCGGCCGGGCCCCCTGTCAGCGTGGTGAGCCCAAACCCGACCTCCAAGTCCCGGGTCGGTTTGAAGCTGACCTTCTCGCCATAAACGAATGGCTGCGGACTGAGCTGCTGAGAAAAGTTCCCTGTTACCTGGTTACCGATCAATATGAAATGCTGGCCGGTGACCTGCCCGAGGAAAAAGTCGGCGCGGATCGGCCCGAAAATTCCAAGCACGCCCGGTAGCCGGAACGGCGAAACGCGATTAATCTGGAACATGTCGATCGGCGCCGCATTGTTGCTGAAGTCCATCGGCCCGCTGGCGTCGGGCCCCCACCACTGGGACTGTCTTCCGAAGGTGACCTGCCAATTATGGAGGTTCATGCCCACGTATGAATCCAGCAACTGAAATTGGTCCGTGGATGCAATCGGCGCGTCTGGCAGAGTCACCGGCAAGCCGTCTTGCGCGGCAATGGTCGGACCAACGGCCGCAGGCGGCGCCGGCGCGTTCGGCGCGTGCTGGTATTCGCCGCGAAAATACGCAACGAACGGGCCGTCTGTTCCCCACCCAGAAAGGCCCGTCACGTTGTTCGCGCCTTCCTCGTACGGCCGGCCATAGTTGTTCACAATCGTTTGCCCGAAGTGAAAGCCATCAGTAAGCGGTTTTCCCGAAATGCCTGTGACTCGCGTGTAGACAGACTCGATTTGCGCGGATGCATTATTCCCGCCGCCAAGCAAATCAATCTCGCGCGAGAATTCCTTTTGCAATGCGCTATCCAGCTGGGTCGCTTGTTTCCCTGCGTCTGGGTTATCGCCGATGTTCTCGTCGGCTTCTTCCACCAGCCGGGCGCACTCCATGCGCGTCCAGGGACGCATTCCTTCAAAATCACTCTTGATAAAGCCAAGCGCCGCCAGCCGCAGCAATGCCGGATACACCCAGCTATCCAGCGGCACGTGGGGGGAGCCCATGTATTTCGGCTCCCAATGTCCGAGCCGTTCCGGTCGGATGCCGAGGAGACTCCATCCTCCGCCCGGAAGGTCCGGATCGTGATGGTCGCGATAAACGTACTGCCCCACCAGCCAGCCGATCGCGCTGCCAACCAGCACGTCCGAGGGAAAGTGCTCTTTGCCTGTAACGCGCGCTGCGCTGATGGCCGTCGCGAGTCCGTAAGCCGCAACCTTCGGCAGCACCCCCGGGTACTCGTGCGCGACCACGCTGGCAATGGACCATGCTGCAGCAGCGTGAACTGACGGCAACGAATCGCCGTTGTTCCAAAACTTGCCGTTCGCGTTGTCGTTAACGGGACGCTCTCGCTGGAACACGTATTTCAGCGCTTCAGCCGCTACAACGCTGTCCACTGCGGCTTCGCCGCTCAGGAAACCGGTCTCGCGCTCATGCGGATTGTGCGTCGCAAACCCCAAAACGTAAGCGCCGCCTGCCGCCCCGATCATTGCGCCGACGCCGTAGTTCGAGAAGTTTCGATATTGATTCAAGGCGTTCGGCGCGTTGTTCAGATTACGGCTCACGTCCGTATCCGTCGCAAAAAAGCCGGCCGTGAGACCTCCCAGCGGAACGAGCCAAGTCGCGTCGGGAAGACGAATATGCGCCGGGCTAGTCCACATCGCTTTCTGATCCAGCAAAAAATGCTTCGGCGCGGTGCGAAAAGAGTTCACGTGCTGATCATTGCTTTGCTGCGTGAAGGTGAAGCTGTCCGTATCACTCGTCAATGGCTTGCTCGCTTGCCGTTTGACTTGCTTTCGCGTTGCGTCGCTCGCAGCCCCGGCTTTCGACGCCTGACCAACGTTTGACTGGCCGCTAGCCGTTCCTGTCGCGCTCGCAAATAAAATCGCGATCATCGTGCAAATCAGCCCTTGGCGCCCATTCACCAATAGAGCGCCTCAGTACTTCGCCGCAAGAATGCCACTCGTCGTCACTCCGCTCAGCACCTGTACGACTTGGAAAAATGCCTGCCAATTTTTAGGTCCGCCGAGCGCTTTTTCAGGAACCACAACCGTATCGCCCGGCTGTAAGGACTGGTCCAGCCCTCCGCCCATCCACAGCATGCCTCCGTGGCCACCGATGACCGTTCCGTTAGCTCGAACCACAAAAATCGCCTTCTTGTTCGCCAAATTGGTCGCTCCGCCAGACTGGTTCAGATACCACCTGGCGCTTTTGCCCGGCCGATAAGCAACAGCCGTGGGGTCGTAGACCTGGCCCTGCACCATCACGTAGCTCGGCCGCTTGGGAATAATCAGCGTGTCCCCATTGCGAACAGCGACGTCCCGCGAACTGTTGGCCCAGCTCCGAATGTTCGAAGAGACCTCAATGGTCATGCGACCAATTGGAGGATTGTCCGAGAGATCTTCGAGGCTTTCCTTCCACTGCTGATAAGCGGTCTCTTGCGCAGCCTTTTGCGTTGGATCAGTTGTGGTCGTCAGTTTCAACTCTGTCTGCATGCCCTTGATGCGCTCAATTAGCTGCTGCTGCGATTTAGCCTCGAGATCGCGCACCGAACCGCGCTCGAGAAGCGCTCCGTAGGGGTAGGCGTCAGGCATAAAACCACCGGCGCGCATGAGAATCGAACTCAGCTTTTCGCCCGGACGAATTCCGTAACTGCCGGGATGCTTGACTTCACCTCGCACCGCAATCGTGGCGCCCAGATCATTCCAGCCAGGCAATCGCCGAATCGTTACAACGTCGCCATTGGAAAGAGAAGAATCCGACTTTGACGTCATCGCCGCGCTTAGATTGATTTCATCGTGCTTGCCGATCATTTGCGCTTGACCGTTCCACTCGTAATGCGTAAGGTCGGCATCTTTCAAGTCCGCGCCCGGCTGCAGTCCTCCTGCCGCGCGAATCAAATCCGAGATGCTCATATTGGTTGTTAGCGGATATTGGCCGGGCCGACCCACCTCTCCCTGGATATACACGGACGCCGGATTGACATCGGCTGGATTGCGATGCACCAAGATTCGATCGCGCGAGTCCAGAACGATGTTGTCAGCCGGATCTCCCGCCAGCGCTTGCTCCAAGTTGACGCTGAAAATCTTCGACTTTCCATCGGGCAGGTAACGAAACACTTGCGCGTCTTCAGTTTCCGCATCGGGCGCGAGTCCTCCAGCCATGTGGATTGCGTCGCTTAGGTGAAGCTGCCCTGAGGTCTCATATGTTCCCGGAACACGCACATCGCCCCATACAGAAACCGTAGGGGGATTTGTGAAGTCATACCGCCCGAAAATTTGCAACGTGTCGAGAGGTTGCAACAGCGGGGCGCTTCCTGGGTGGTTCAGCGCATCCGCCAGGTTGAAGCTCTCGACCGTCGGCCGATAATCGGGGGCG
>DATGJE010000357.1:0-3551 GCA_035295305.1 Candidatus Acidiferrales bacterium
GGCGGGGGGAGTGAATTCATTGGCGGCGAAGCCGGAGACGGCTTCGATGGATTGAATGTCGAGCTCGGCGGAAGTGCCGTTATTGTCGCGGTAGGTGATGGCTGACGGGAAGCGCTGTGAATCAGAGGCGGCATGGGCCAGCGAAGTGTAATCAGCGAAGGTCCAGGACTGTTTGCCGGAAGGGCCGGAGACACCGTAGGTGAATGGCTCGTAATTGACGGGATCGAGGCAGACGCGCTGGTGCTCACCGGAGCTATCCGCAACGATACAAGTGAGGCGCGCGGCGCTTTGCCAATGCTCGCCCTGGGGGCGCTCTTTTGCGCGAGTTCCCGAGGGCAAGGACCACTGCAAGGCGCGCTGAATCATTTGCTGCCATAAATTCGCGTGCGGCGTATCCTGGCCAACGCGATAGAGTTTTCCGCCGGAAACCAGAATCGTCTCGCGGGAGTCGCCATACTGAAGGTCCTCGCGATAAAGATTTGGGGCAGCCCACCCGAGAGCATAGGTGCCTTCGACGGTTTGCTTGTTGACCGTGTACCGCGCCTTGGCAAGTAAAACGAAAGGCGCACTCGAAGGTGATTCGATGTTGAGATGGGCCGTGGCGCGCGCGAGGAGTGTGGCGGCATCTGGCGAAGTGGCGGATGATTTCGCCTGCGGCGCGGCAGTAAGCAACCATGACGACGCGCAGAACCAGACGAGCAGCAGCAATCCGGTGATTAACAGGTTTATGGGTCGCATGGGTTGTCTGGAAATTATCACTCCGTAATAGGCGATGCAATACAGAATTTGCAGAGCGAAAGGAGGCGGAAATTATCCGCCTCGGACGCGAGGGAAGCTAAAAGGTTAACCGGTTTGTGGCGTTAGCGATGCGCGCGCGGACTGGAATGTCCGTGGCTATGACCGTGAGCCGCCGGATGATGGTTCGAGCGCGAGCGCTTTTGGCCGAAAGGCATAGCGGGCGGTTCTTCGGCAACGGCCACCGGTGCCAACATGCGAACAACGTGCAAGAGCCGCTCCTGTTTATACGGCTTGGCCATGCAGACGATGGCACCGAGGGCATGCGCGGTCGAATAATCGTTGGGCTGCCCGGCGCGAGTGGTCATGACGACAGGGACGCGCTGGAGGCGCTCGTTTGACTTGACGATAAGGCAGAGGTCGTAGCCGGACATGTCGCTGATTTCGATTTCGGTAATGAGCAGATTTGGAGTGCGCTGGCGGAGGAACTCGACGGCTTCGGCTCCGGTCTCAACCGCTTCGACAACGTAACCTTCGCTGATGAGCACGGTACGGATCGTGTCGCGCGAGCGGGCATCGGCTTCGACGACAAGAACCAAGGGCATCGGCTTTTCGAGATCGCGGGCTACATCACCGGCGGTCGCTTTCGCTGCTTTCTCCCCGGACTTTTCCGCGTCAGAACGGATTTCAGGACGCTTGCCTTCGTAGAAACGGACGCCCACTCCGAAGCGGCCCTCGGGCATTTCGAAGACGCGGGCGACTACAGCCGTGCGCTCGTGCTGAACTCCACCTGCAGCGCCGGAGTAAGGAAATGTGATTACGAGATCCATGCCGCGACGGTACTCGGCCATGCTGGTGGTGAAGAGCAGGCCATCGCGCGAGGCGTCAACAGTAGTGCAAACTTCGGCTTTCTGAAGGCTGCCCGAATTCAGGCGGACGCGGACGGGCGCAGAAAGTTTGGTGCGCAGACGGCGGCGGCGTTCGGAAGGCTTTTCCGTCACTTCAACTCCTGGAGTTTGCTCGATTGTGCTAATGACTTCGGTCAAATTTCCCATCGTCCCCACCTCAGTTTAAAAGCAGCCGCCGCGAGTGCTCCGCGAAGCTGGCTGCGATAATGATGAATTTTGGCATTCCCCCCGTGCGAACGGTATAGCGCAAGGGTCACATTCTGACAGTACTTGCAGCACTTTGGCATTAGTACCAACGTACTACGAGGGCTAACGCCGCCTCCGTGGGGCCCTCTTCGGCAGCGTTCACAGGACCTACCCGGGGTTATTTCATTAAGAAAACGCCGATTATTTCGATTTCGTGCGTCGATTTCACAGGCAGTTGACGGCAGCCGAGAGGCATCGCCGAATTCATTCCCAAAGGGAGAAAAATAAATGGCACAGATGCAAAACAGCCAATCGGTTGCACTGCAATTGGAAAAAGTGCGGGACAAACTCCCGTTGTTGTACGAGCGGGACGACATTTTATTGACGATGATCCAGCAGCGCGGTGACGTGGAACGCGTATCGAGCCGCAACATGCGGCTGCCGCTTCAGATTCGCCCGGGAGGCAAGGCGGGGCTCGCGAATCTTGACGGCGGAGACCTGGGGCGCGGCTCGGGAACGACGTACGACGTGGCGCAAGTGAGTCCAATCTTTTTCCGTCACGCGGTGGAAATCACGAAGCTGGTCGAATACTCGACGAATGCGCCCGAGAAGGCGATCGAAAACGCGGCCAAACGCGAAGTGAAAAATGCGATGGGGCAGTTTCGCGCGTTTCTCGACAAGTTGATGCAGACGAACGGCAACGGCGTGCTGGGAACGGTGGGCTCGATCGTGACGACCGGCCTGCCTGCGGGCGTTGCGGCGCAGATCAATTTGACCACGCCGCCGGGCGCGGCACTGTTTTACTACAACCAGACGATCCAGTTTTACGACACGACGCTGACGACGAACCGAAACATCGCGGGAAGCGTGACGTCGAACGTGGTGCAGGTGGATCCGTTCAACAAATTCATCCAGATCGACGCAATTCCGGCAGGAGTGGTGGCGGGTGACGCCGTAGTTCACGACGGACTCGCCGGCGCGCAGCCGGTTTCGCTCTTCGGCGTGCCGTATCACCAGACGAACGCGACCACCGGCACGTGGCTGAACTTGAACCGCGCGACGTATCCAGTGGAGCTGGCGACGCCGCACGTTGCGGGAAATAACGCCGCGGTCACGCCGGGTGTTGTGCGACTGGCGATCAACAAAGTGCGGAAGGCGTTGGGTACGAATCAGGTTGGGAAACTGGTGGCCTACACCGCGCTGGAGCAGGAAAACGCGTGGGAGCAGCTTGGCATTTCGATCTCGCAGATCATCAAGGAAGGAGCAGGCGGACGCGCGAGCGATCTCGACCTGCTCTTCACGGGCGAGCTGACGATGGCGGGAGTGCCGATCAAGTCGTCGATTAACGCGAATCAGGCGCGGATTGATTTTCTCGATTTGTCGCATTGGGGACGCGCGGTGATGCAGGAAATCGATTTTTACGACGTGGGCGGGCAAACCGTGTTCCCGATTTATGGGGCGAGCGGAGGACTTGCAGCGGCGTACATCTTTTACTTCGTGACGGGATTTCAGGTGTGGAACGAGTCGCCACGAAGTGGGGCGTACATCGATTCACTCGCAATACCGACTGGGTACTAAGACAAACGGGTGCAACTAAGGTGGGTCCCGATGCGTTTTATCGGGACCCACCCAAGAATTTTCCTGGATGCGAACGGAAAACAGGAAGGCCTCACGTCAGTTGCGGGAACGACACCCCGCAACGGGACGTGAGCTACAAGTACA